>CAYUVK010000006.1:0-87427 GCA_964448105.1 uncultured Ignavibacteriaceae bacterium | reverse complement strand
AGACAAATCCGTCATTATCAACAAGGTTACGCGGTATAGCAGCAACATTCTCAAGATGCCTGCCTTCGATTTTTAAGTTAACATAATTTCCGGGGAGAAAATACGGATTCATTTTATTGTTGTTGAATGAAACATAAACATTCAGGGTTTGTGAATTCCTATCAAGATTTGTTTCTTTTCTTAGGATTTTACCATAAATTACATCATTTCCACTTTTATCCGAAAATATTTTTACGGAAGGAGTCGAAGAAAAATTAATCATATTAATTTCATCAACAAGAAGCGGGACAGCTATTTCAAGATTTTTTGCATCGCTTATTGAAAATAAATTCTGTCCTTTAGATATATAGCTGTTTTCTATAATTCCGTTCGATGTAATAAATCCATCAAAAGGAGCTTTAATTTTATATTTGGAAAGGAGAATCTCCTGGTTCTTTACGGAATAATATTTTGTAAATATATCTCTTGAACTGAGTTTTATTTTTTCCTGTGAATTAGTGATATGAGGCAGTTCCGGGATATCCTTTTTAATTTCAATGCTATTGAAGTAATCGAACCACTTTTGGTAAACCCGGTTGTCTTCGATTTTCATATCAGGCAGAATAGATGCAACCGCATTTAAGAAAGAAGATCTTAATGAATAAAGATTATTTTCAACTTCTCTTGAATCTATATCAAGGATAATCTCGCCTTCTTTAACGAAAGTTCCGTCTTTCAGGTTATTTTTGGCATAAAGTACAATCCCGTTGGCTTCGGATACAATATTCAGCATTCGCTGGGATTCAATAACACCGTTGCCTTCAATTTGAAGCACATGATCACCAAATTTAACTGCCTTTGTATTTACCGTCCTTATCTCAGGTTTTGAAGCACGTTCATTACTGTGTTTACTGGAAGAACTTAGAGCTGTCATCCCCAAAAATCCGGCTGCAATTATTATCACCACGGAACTTATTTTAATTATAGTCTGCTTCTTCATATTATACCCTTCTTTTTTTGGTTAAGACGAAATTTTGAAGAAAATGGTTACAATGAAAAAATTAAGTGTTGCTGCAATCTATTATAAAATCGGTTAGAAAATCTAAAATTTGTGTTGAATGGAAGAATATTGTTATGAACTGAAAATTGAGATTACAACTTTTACATGATAAGCAAAATTATTAATTATTCCAATATTATAATTGGTATTTTGAATTTTAATAAATTTCCATATCACAAAGCACAATTCCGGAAAGGAGTCACTTTCAACTTATTCAATGTTCAAAGGTCGTTTTATGTAACCGGAATAATCTTTAATAATAGGTGTATATTTTTCATTAAACAAAGTTGAGGAAATAAGAAAATCTGCCGTTGCTCTGTTGCAGGCTGTAGGGACATTATACAAAACCGAGATCCTTAATAAAGCTTTAACATCTACATCATGCGGCTGCGGTTCCATCGGATCCCAGAAAAATATTATTATATCAATTTTACCTTCTGCAATTAATGCCCCTAACTGCTGGTCGCCCCCCAAAGGACCCGATTTTAGCTTTACCATTTTAAATTCTAATTCGCTTGATTTGCCGACTTTATTTCGAATTGCTTCTTCAACTAGACTGCCGGTTGTGCCCGTACAGATTAATTTGTGGTGCTTTAATTCCATGTAATTCCACTCTACCCATTCTACCAGATCCTTTTTCCGGTTGTCATGAGCTACCAGAGCAATTGATTTTATTTCCATTTTATTTTCCTGATTAAAAAATAATCTTAAATTTAAACATTCTTTTTACAATTGCATATTACATTTGGAAAATGATTTTAAAAGTAAATCAAAAATCATATCTGTCCAAAACAATAGAAGAACAATAATATATCATTAACCAACAGATTTATCTATTGGTTTAAAGAGGAAAAACTATAACCAACCTTGAACGGTTTCAACCGTTTTCACTATATTTTAAAAACCAAATAATAAAAAAAGAGGGGGTGAATATGTCCGTTCATTCTTATACAAAAATCTGGCTACACTTAGTTTGGGGAACATATAACCACGAAAACTGTCTTCCTGATAGGAGTTTACGAAAGCAGTTATCAAAATATTTTTATGTGTATTCTGAAAAGAAAAACATTTATATGAAAATAAATTATGTAAATTCTGATCATGTTCATGTAATAATATACTTACCGACAAATATTACCATAGAAGATGTATTTCATCTCTTAAAAGGAAGTTCCGCTAATGGGGTAAATAAGCAAGTCAACTTTAAATTCAGCTGGAGTAAAGGATATGCGGCTTTCTCTGTTTCAGAATCCAATATAGATAAGGTTGTAAAGTATATTGTAAATCAAGAAGAACATCATCGTAAAATGAGTTTTAAACAAGAGTATGAGGAGTTTTTGAAAAAACACAAGGTAATGATAAACCGATAAACCTGCCTGCGGCAGGCAGGTCGGTTAGGGCGGTTAAAGTTATTATTTTTTGAAAGGGTGGGTTGACCAAAAAGTAAAGAAAGTGTCATTTCGAGGGAGTCTTCGACCGAGAAATCTTTTCAAAACGTAAGATTTCTCCCTTCGGTCGAAATGACAATTGGACTTTTTGGTCACCCTCTTAATAAGAAAGATATGAATATTAATTGATTTAATTAGAGAGAAAACTATTTCACAACGTTTAGCAATATTCCAAGACTTAACATTATTAACTTTAAGACTTTCGAAAAGAGCTTTAGCCAGAATTTTTTCGATTTCGGGATTTGTATCACTAATTTTTTCTTTCATATAAAACAAGTTATTAATTTAATTCACTATTAACTATAAGCTTATATGCTTCAATCCCTAGAGCAATTACAGAATCGTCAGGAAGAAATTTGGGATGGTGAAGCCCATGTTTTACACTTTTATATGTTCCTATCCAAAACATATATGAAGGATATAAATCCGTAAAAAATCCGAAATCTTCACCGGTCATTTTATACCCGCAATCAACAATATTAAATTTTGATGATAGGTTCTTTGAATGTTTTTCGTAAAGAACGGGATCGACATGAACCTGGTTATAGTGAGCCCCTTTTTCTATATAAAAATCTGCGCCGGTAGACTTTTTTATACCTTCCAATATTTGGATTAAATTATCATAATAATTTAGTACTTTACCTGAAGTTAGAGCTCTAATTGTTCCTTCTAATTCGGCAGAGGAGGGGACAATATTTCTAACAGTACCGGCGGAGATTTTTCCGACTCCGATTAAAGTTGGTTCTTCGATGTTCCTTGGAATTTTATCTACCGCATCTAAAAAGAGCCTTAAAGCATTAAAAGCATTGATACCTTCATAAGGAAAAGCTACATGTGCACTTTTCCCTTTAAATTTAATATTTACTTCAAGTGAAGATGCAAATAAAAGTCCGGGTGTTGATGCAATGGTTCCAACCGGGTATTCATCGGTAACGTGAAGTGCAAATGCTTTGCTTATATTAAACTTATTTAAAATTCTCGTCTCAATAATTCTTTTTGCTCCTCCTCCGCCTTCTTCAGCCGGCTGAAAAAGAAAAAGAATATTATGATTTACTTTTTTAGAGACGCAATAATTAATAAATCCATAAAGAATTGAAGAATGAACGTCATGTCCGCATGCATGCATATAATTATTTTGCGAAGCAAAGGAAGCACCTGTTTCTTCTTTAATCGGAAGTGCATCAATATCAGCTCTGAATAAAAGATAATTCCCGCTGTTAATAGAATACTCGACAATTAGACCTGTTTCTATTGGACGATGAATCTTAATACCCGGAAGATTTTCAAGATTATTTATAATCAGATTTGTTGTTTCATATTCCTGAAACATTAATTCCGGGATTTGGTGCATCCGGTGACGAAGTTCTATGGGAGATAAAGACATTTATCTTTTATGAATTATTTTAATTCCAATTGACTGACAATATATATTTATTACATAATTGCCGAATTGTTATATTGCTGCCCAACAAAGTATCAATGTAGCAATATCTGCCAAAGGCGGATCAGCCTTTGGCAGAAAACATTTACAGCTCAAATTCTTTAACAATCGCATCCACTGCTTCCTGTTTATATTTTGCTTCGATTAAACAAGAAATTCGTATCTCCGAAGTTGTAACCAGTTTTATCGGGATATCCTGGAGGGCTTTAAAGAATCTTGAAGCAACGCCGACACTTGATTTCATACCGATGCCGACGGTGGATAGTTTAACATAATCAGGGTTGTATTCTATTTTCCAGCCTTCAAGTTCTTTTAAAACTTTATTTAAGGTTTTATCAAGTTCACGTTTTTTATCTTCAACTATCGTAAAAGAAACCGATAAATTTTGTTCATAATTAATAATTGAAATCATATCGACATTTAAACCAGCAGCAGCAATTTTTTCAAAAATTGTTCTCACAAGTTTAAAGTCTACAGGTAAATTATTAATTGTTACCTGAGTTTCATTATCAAGAACACTCATCCCGGTTACAACCGGCTGTTCGATAATATCTTTTTCGTCTACCACGTAGCTTCCCTCCTCGTTTGTAAATGATGAACCACAATAAATTTTAATTCCGAATTTTTTAGCTATTTCAACAGAGCGGCTGTGAAGCACTTTTGCTCCGAGACTTGCAAGCTCGAGCATTTCATCGTAAGTGATGTACTTAATTTTTTTTGCATTCGGGTGGAGTTTCGGATCAACAGTAAAAATTCCGGCAACATCACTGTAAATTTCACATGTAATTCCGAGAGCTGCAGCTAAAGCAACAGCTGAAGTATCCGAGCCGCCTCTGCCGAGAGTAGTTAATTCACCTTCTTCATTTATCCCCTGAAATCCTGTTACTACTATTACATCGTTTTCTTTGAGCAAATTCTGAATTTTTTCTTTGTCGAAATTCTTTATCCTTGCTTCCGAAAATTCCCCTGTCGTAACTATCCCGGCCTGATAACCGTTTAATGAAACGCTCTTCAAACCCATGCTGGTCAACGCAATTGAAAGAAGCGAAGCAGAAACCTGTTCGCCGGTTGTTAAGAGCATATCCATCTCTCTTAAAGATGGATATTCTGCTATTTCTTTTGCAAGTTTAATTAATCCATCGGTTGTTTTTCCCATTGCGGAAACCACAACAATTAATTTATAACCGTGACCAACTTTTTTTGAAATTCTAGCTGCAACATTTTTTATTTTTTCAGTAGTTGCGACAGAACTGCCGCCGTATTTATGAGCTACTAAATTCATTTGTATCCCCTATAAGTTTCTTAATTCACTAATTAATTGAGTTTTTTGTTCTGTTTTTTTATCGACTTTTTTAAGAACTTTTGCAGGTACACCTGCGACAACTGTATATTCTTCCACATCGGAGACAACGACCGAACCGGCGGCTATTACAGCACCTTTCCCGACCTTTACTCCTTCTAAAATTACTGCATTTGCCCCGACTAAAACATTATCGCCAATTAATACCGGGTCTGCACTCGGCGGTTCAATAACGCCTGCTAATACGGCTCCGGCACCGATATGACAATTGTTTCCCACTACGGCTCTTCCTCCAACCACAACATTCATATCAATCATAGTTTTTTCGCCGATAACAGCTCCAATATTCAGGACAGCACCCATCATAATTACACAATTGTTACCGATTTCAACTAAATCCCTTATAACTGCGCCGGGTTCAATTCTTGAATTATACTTAGTTAAATCTGCCAACGGAATTGCTGAGTTTCTCCTATCAACTTCCGTTTTATATTTTGTTATAAATGAGTTGTTTCTTTCCAAGAAATCCTGGAATTCATTTAATTCACAAAATAGAATTCCAAATTCATTATTGCCGTAAAAATCCAAATCTTTGAAATCAATCTTCTGAAGTTCCCCCTTTAAATAAACTTTTATAGGAGTTTTCTTTTTTGATTGAGCGATATAATTAATAACCTCGTATGAATCCATTGAATCCTCGTTTATTAAGAATTAAAAAGAACATCTTTAATTGTATAGAATCCATTTGATTTGTCCAGTAAAAAATACGCCGCCTTTACTGCACCTTCCGCAAAAGCTCTTCTAGATAAAGCAGTATGCTTTACCAATAAAACTTCGCCAAGACCTCCGAAATAAACAGTGTGTTCACCAGCTACATTACCCAGTCGTAAAGATGAAATATTTATTACATTTTTAATCATTAAGGCTGTTCCTGAAGGTTTATCTTTCTTAAAGCGATGGTGGGTTTCACTAATCTCAATATCCCAGTCAGGTAATTTCTCTTTTAGGATTTCGGTACACTTTAACAACATTTGAATTCCTAGTGAGAAGTTAAAGCTTTGAACGACCGGAATATTTTTCGATATATTTTTTAATTTATTTATCTGTTCATTATTTAATGCTGTTGTTCCGTTTACAAGCGGAACATTAAGTTTAAGTGCGTAGTCAATACTTTTGTCAAACGCATCCGGTGAAGAAAAATCTATAATTACTTGAGGTTCACCAGACTTCCATTCGCCGTCAATATCATATGAAAAAACCAGAGTGTTTCCATATTCCTCCATAAGGGATTTTACTTCTTTTCCCATTCTGCCTGAAGTACCGATTAAACCATACTTAATTTTCTGCATATTCTACCCTTGATTTTTCAACCTCACTTTTTATTAGAACTTTTGTACTTTCCGAGGCATTAATTAACGGAAGTCTTACAACATTTTTACAATAACCGATCAGGCTAACAGCATATTTAACAGGTATAGGACTGGTTTCCACAAAAAGTGCATTCATAAATTTCAAATATTTTCTATTTAATTCCCGAGCAGTTTGAAGATCATTATTAAGCAAGCTGCTTGCTAGTTCAACCATTTGTTTCGGGAATACATTTGAAAAAACAGAAACAACGCCGGATCCTCCATAAGCCATTATGGGTAATGTTTGATCATCATTACCTGAATAAACATTAAAATCAGATGGTTTCAAAGAAAATAATTTTCCTATTTGAGAAATATTACCGCTTGCTTCTTTTATACCGACAACATTTTTGTATTGCTGACTTATTGTTAATGCAGTTTCAGGAAGGATATTCATCCCTGTTCTGCTTGGAACATTATAAAGTAAGATAGGTAAACTTGTTCTTTCAGAAATATATTTATAGTGTTCAACAAGACTTTGCTGTGTACCTTTATTATAATACGGATTTACAATTAATAATCCGTCTGCTTTAAGTTTCTCTGCGATTTTATTTAAGGACACAACCTTTTTAGTATCGTTAGTGCCTGTGCCTACAATTACCGGGATTTTCCTGTTAACTTCTTCAACAACAGTCTCAATTATTTTACTTCTTTCATTTTCATCAATGGTAGGAGCCTCACCCGTCGTTCCCAAAACAATTAATGCATTTATACCTTCATCAACCTGGAACCTTGCAAATTTTTTTAACGATTGATAATCAATATTCATTTCTTCGTCAAAAGGAGTTATCATTGCAGTTCCTGCTCCCTGAAACATTTTACCTCCGAATTATTTAATAATTGTTTAAACTAATTATTTAAAAAGTACAAAAAAAAACCGGCTCATGCTAAAGCCGGTTTCATTTAAAAATGTAATTATCCATAACCAACTTCAGCCATTTGGCGGTGAGGCTTTCTTTATTTTAGACTTTTTTATATTGGTTATGTTTGCCATTTGTCAAATTTTAATTTTGTCAAACATAATATTTAATTTAAATTTAGTCAAATAGTTTTTAAATAATTTAACAAAATTTTTATGAAGATCGGTTTGGTGCAGTACAACCCTAAATGGGAATCGAAAGAAGAGAATAAGAAAAAAATTACGGAACTAATTAAAAGAGATTTTAAAAAATCTTCTCTTCTGATCTTCCCTGAAATGACATTAACCGGATTCACAATGCAGTCTTTAAAATTTAGCGAATCAATATCAGGCGACAGCTTCAAATATT
The DNA here is from genome assembly GCA_964448105.1 of uncultured Ignavibacteriaceae bacterium. Lineage (GTDB taxonomy): Bacteria > Bacteroidota > Ignavibacteria > Ignavibacteriales > Ignavibacteriaceae > CAVQBP01. Next base: position 79,522 of record CAYUVK010000006.1, on the reverse strand, counting down.
TTTCTGATATAGCCATGCAGTATAAAATTTTTGTTGCTGGTGGTTTAATTGAAAAAGAAAATGAAAACTGTTTCAATTCATTAATATTGTTAAATCCTGATGGGAAATTGATTTCAAAGTATAGGAAAATTCACCCGTTCTCGTATTCAACTGAAAACAAGCATTACAAAAGAGGTGTGGAAGTTAAAATTGCCGAAATTAACGGATTAAAAGTTGGGTTATCAATTTGTTACGATTTGCGGTTCCCGGAACTTTACAGGTTTTATGCAAAAGAAAGAGTTCATTTAATAATAGTAATTGCAAATTGGCCTGACACACGAATTGAACACTGGAAAACATTACTTAAAGCAAGAGCAATTGAAAACCAGTGCTATGTTGCAGGTATTAATAGGGTAGGGGATGATCCAAAGCTTCATTACCCTGGATTCAGCAGTGTTTATGATCCAATGGGAATTGCGGTTATCTCCCTTAAAAATGAGGAGAAAATCACTTTTTCAGAAGTAAATAAAGAAAAAGTTGAGAGAATTAGAAAAAATCTTCCTTTTCTTAATGATATTAATTTAATTTAAACTTTCTGCTTTATTGTTTTATTATTATATTACTACCCCCCTTGAGGGATAAGTTTACAAATTTTTTATAAGATCTTTTTTAAAAGTTATTAAGGGATTATAGGCTCTATAGGTGATATAGGTTCAAAAAAAGATAAAAATTTAACAACTTGACTTTTGAATGAAAACATTCAAACAAATTAAAAAAGTGATAATTGCTGCAATAGGTTTTACAGTATTGTTTACCGGAATAATATTAATAGTATTACCCGGTCCGGCATCTTTAGTTATACCTGCCGGCCTTGCAATACTTGCAACCGAATTTGTTTGGGCAAGAAATCTTCTGGATAAAATAAAATCTAAAATGGGGAGATCTCGTCAGAGTGTAGATATAAATTAAAGGAATTTTAATGAAAAAATCCCTTTCTATAACTTTTTTATTATCATTCTTAATATTTCCCCCCGATATTAAAGCACAGGAACTGAACAATGCTGTTGGTTATGATTCAACGTTAGCTCATAAGCTTGGTGCTGATGTATACGGAATGAAACAATATGTGATGGCATTCCTCAAAAAAGGTCCTAAGCGGTCACAAGATTCCACACAACGAGCAGAAATTCAAAAAGCACATTTGAAAAATATAATGCGGCTTGCCGCCGGAGGTAAACTTATTGTGGCCGGTCCTTTTCTTGACGATACTGATATTCGCGGTATATTTATTTTCAATGTGGAAAGTGTTGAAGAAGCTAAAAAACTTACTGAATCAGATCCTGCTGTTAAAGCCGGTGTGCTGATAATGGAACTTCACCCATGGTATGGGCCTGCGATCCTTCCGGAAATAATTAAACTTAATGAGAAACTAGAGAAAAAAAAGATAACTGATTAAGTTAAAAATCTTATATATTCATTTATCTTTTAAAATACCTATTATAACAATAAAACAATTCAGTAATATAACAATTATCCCCTAGTTGTTGGCAGCTTATGAAGAATTCTATGCTGCTGCATTTTTATCCTTTGGTTTGTCAAAAGAGTAATATCGGAAAGAGGTTTTGAAGAACAAATCAAAACAAAATTTTTTTCAATATCCTATGAAAATATTCTTACTGCTTCTGATTGATCGACTTTTCCCTCTAACAAAACACAGGCACAAGTTAGGCAATATCCCTGCCGGCACATGCTTGGCAAATCAATATCTTCTCTATATGCAGCGTCTAAAATATATTCATCTTCATCGATACCAATAGTTTTTTCATCATTACCGGGTAAAATAAATTTTGCTTTATATTTCATAAACAAAAAACCGGCAACCTTGTTATGAAATTTAGAATAAAGTTACCGGTATTAAATAAAATAACTCTATAAACCAGGCTTCATGTTCAATTTCTTCCTGTAATATTCTTGAAGCTTTATCGTAAGTCCGCGGATCTTTACCGAATGTTAAATCATATACTTCACTCCATGTTCTTACAGCGCATCTCTCAGCTTCCAAGAGCACTGTTAAAATGTTGGTTGGAGTCGGATCATCCGGTAAATATGCATCAGGGCATCCGGCTCTATCTGCAAATTCTCTAATGTCATGAGGAAGCTCTCCGCCCAGTTCATAGATTCGCGGAGTAATAAATTCAAAATGCGATCTATCTTCAAGTCTTGCATCTTCTGTGATTTCTTTATAATCTTCCTCTCCTGCTAGATACATTCTTAAAATGGTATAATAATAATATGTAGTAAATTCAGCACCGGCAGCATCGATTAATTTTTCAATTAAATTTTCTATATTTACACCCCTGTCGCGAATAGTTTCAACCCCGACACGTTGTGAAACATCACCGTGTTTAACTTTACCTTTAGCGTGTTTTTTTTCAGCCATAGTATCTATTACTTATTTTTAATGAATTGTTGTGGATGCATAATATACATCCACTACTTTATTGATGAGTGAATGCATATTTGCATTCACTTGTTAATTAAATTTTACTTAAGGTACTTATCTATAAATAACAAATCAAATAGATAATTTTTATTATATTATAGATATTATTTATCATTAATAGTATGACATTAAATCAACTTCAATATATAATTGCTTTAAATAACTTTCGCCATTTTAGTACCGCTGCTGATCATTGTTTTGTAACTCAACCCACTTTAAGTATGCAGGTGCAAAAACTTGAAGAAGAATTCGAAAGCGAGAATTTAGAAACAATCCAAAAATTAGTTGGACAAAATTTTGGGTTTACTTTGCTCCCGTATTTGGCTGTAAAAGACTTGGAAAATAATGAAAAGCTTTCTTTAGTTAGAGAGTTTGAACAACCAATTCCTAAAAGGGAAGTTGGGTTAATTCACAGTAAAGCATTCTTAAAAAGGCATTTAATCAGTGTCCTTTCAGATGAAATAATTAAAGTGATCCCGAAACACCTTCTGCAAACAGAAAATAGTTTGATTGTCCGCTAATGTTTAGTGTGAAAAAGAGAATAAATTTTTATGACTGCGATCCTGCTGGGATTTTTTTCTTTGCAAGAATTTATGAACTTTGCCATGCTGCTTATGAAGAAATGATTGAAAGCTTTAATCTTAAAGAAGATTATTGGACTAATGAAAATTTTATAGTTCCAATATTAAAGAGTGAAGCATCTTATCATAAACCAATTAAATATGGGGAGACAGTATCTGTTGAAATTTCTGTGAATAACTTAAGAACATCTTCTTTCGAACTTAATTATGAAGTTAAAAACGTTAAAAATGAATTATGTACAAAAGTTAAAACCGTGCACATTTTTATCGATAAAAAAACTTGGATGAAAAAAGAAATAATTGAAGAAGTAAAAAACGGATTACAGCGGAATTTACTAACTAACTCAATTTCTTAAAGAAATTGGGTTAGTACTAAACCTGAATTAATTTTAACAGTTTTCCTTTCTGCACTTTTCCTAAAGATGTTCTAGGAATTTTGTCAATAATATATATTTTTCTTGGGATTTTATAATTCGGCAATTTGCCTTTTAGAAATTCTTTTAAATTAATTTGATTTACTTTTTTATTCTTTTTTAATGAAATTACAGCAGAAACTTCGTGTCCCCATTCCTCACTTTCCACTCCAAAAATAAAAGCATCATTAACATATGGATGATTTAAAACTGCTGATTCAACTTCTCTAGGAATAATATTCTCTCCTCCGGAAACAATTAAATCATCCCTTCTTGCTTCAACAAACAAATAGCCTTCATTATCGAGGTAACCAATATCCCCGGTATATAAGAATTTATTTTTTATTTTAGTAGGAGTTGCTTCAATATTTTTGCCTGCCTTGCCGGCAGGCAGGTAATAACCTTTCATTACCGCAGGGCCTTTGATAATAATTTTTCCCGTAATATTTGCCGGAATAAATTCATCCTTTTCATTAACAATTTCTATTTTATTCGGATATAGAGCTTTTCCGGATGAACCCGGTTTATTTGGAATATCGGGGTAAGTTATTGCTGAAACGAATGAAGATACTTCTGTAGAACCGTAAACTTTAGTTATCTTCCATCCTTTTTTTATAGCTTTAATAGATAATTCTTTACATGTAAATCCGCCGCCGATTAAAATATTTTTAAGCTCTTTATTAGGTTTAACATTATTTTCAATTAGTCTTTTAAGCTGGGTAGAGACAAAAGAAGCTAAAGTTGGTTTATATTTTTTAATAGCTGAAATTATATTATTTGTTTTTAATGATTCGGGAATGATAACAGAAGCACCCGATAAATAAGCTCTAACAAAAATGGAAAAGCCGCCGATATGGTAAAATGGTAAACTTGCCAGCCATCTATCCTTTTCATTCTGATTTAAAATTTGATTACCAATTCGGGCACTTTGAATTAAATTATTAAAAGTCAGAATAACTGCCTTACTAGTTCCGGATGAACCTGATGTAAACATTATTAATGCAGTTTCGTTTTTATTATATATGGAGTTTTTATATAAAGTTTTTTTTACTTGTTCATCAAAAGGGAAGGAGATGATATTCTGATGGTTTATTTTAAAGTGAAGATTTTTGCTGATTAGAACAAATTTGCAATCGGCAAAAATAATTTGTTCTTCAATTTCTTTTGGAAGCAGCTTTATATTTATCGGAACCGGGACAGCTTTTAATTTCCAAATGGAAAATATTGTTATAATAAAATCAGGATTATTATCACAAATGATTGCAATATGATCCCCCTTTTTAATCCTGGCATTTTTTAAAAAAGAAGAATAACTACTAAACTTTTTATCAAATTCAGAATATGAGATATTTTCTTTACCATAAATAATAAATGCGGAATTTTTTCTTGAATTTTTATTTTCAGCAAATTCAAAGAGAGGGTTCATAAAAAGAAAAGAAATTATTTACAAAGCTAATCCGATTGAAAAAAGAATTCCGAACAAAGCCGATAATCTTGCGGCAAGTTCTAAAGTTTTATTTAATTCCATTCCATCCAGCTTATGCAGCATAACTATAATTTTATAAGCTGCAGGAAAAGTCAGATACGGGAGAAAAATCAGGATCGAATAATTAAAAAATACATAAAGCAATGCAGGAATTAAAAAAGAAATTATTGTTAAAGAAATAAATTGATAACGCGTAAATGTTTTGCCGAACTTTACTGCTAAAGTATGTTTCCCGGCTGCCTTATCTTCCTCAATATCCCGGTAATTGTTAACCACTAAAATATTTGTAATTAATGCTCCAACCGGAACCGAAGCTATAAATGAAACCAATGTCAAATCTTTAGTGTGTAGATAATAAGTTCCAGCTGTTCCGACTATCCCAAAAAACATAAAAACAAAAACATCACCAAGCCCGTTATATGCAAGCGGGAAAGGTCCCGCAGTATAAGCTAATCCAGCTAAGATTGATAAAATACCAATTACTAAAATGACAAATCCGCCTTCATACACTAAATATAAACCGAACAGGAAAGCAAATCCAAAAGTCAAAATAATTCCCAGCTTCATTTCTTTAACGGAGATTAAACCGGATGCTAGTACACGCCTGGGGCCTTTTCGTTTTTCATTATCGGCACCATTAATAAAATCGTAAAGATCGTTCGCATAGTTAGTTCCCACTTGAATTAATATAGAACAAATTAGTGCAACCAGGGAATAGATTATTACTAATTTTTTTTCATTAAAAGCAACAGCAGAACCGACCATAACAGGTACTACTGCAGCTAAGAGTGTTTTAGGACGACTTGCTACTATCCAGCTTTCTATTTTTGTTTTTTTATTCATATATTCAAATTAATATTAAAAAATAACTACGGTAATTTAGGAAATTTATTGAACTCCGGCTTTCTTTTTTCCAAATAAGCTTTTTTCCCTTCCTGCGCCTCCTCGCTCATATAATAGAGCAAAGTAGCATTGCCGGCTAATTCCTGGATTCCAGCCTGCCCGTCAAGTTCTGCGTTAAAAGCTGATTTAAGCAGGCGAATTGCCATAGAACTATGCTGCATAATTCTTTTTGCCCATTCTACTCCTTCTGTTTCCAATTTATCAACAGGGACAACTTTATTGACTAATCCCATTTTTTCTGCTTCTTCTGCACTGTATTGATTGCATAAATACCAGATTTCACGTGCTTTTTTCTGTCCTACAATTCTGGCAAGATAACTTGAACCGAAACCGCCGTCAAAACTTCCAACTTTTGGACCTGTCTGCCCAAAGATTGCATTATCTGCAGCAATAGTTAAATCGCAGACAACATGCAAAACATGGCCACCTCCGATTGCATATCCCGCAACTAAAGCAATTACTACTTTTGGAATGCTTCTAATTAATTTTTGAAGATCAAGAACATTTAATCTCGGAACGCCGTCTCTTCCAACATACCCTTGGTCGCCTCTGATTTTTTGATCTCCTCCGGAACAAAAAGCATATTTACCGTCTTTAGCCGGACCATAACCTGTTAAAAGTATTACACCTATTTTCTGATCTTCGCGTGCATCCGAGAATGCATTATACATTTCAATAACAGTTTCAGGGCGGAAAGCATTTCTTACTTCAGGCCGATTTATTGTAATTTTTGCAATTCCATCCATTTTCTCGTAAATAATATCTTCATAATTCTTCACTTTTTCCCATTTAAAACTCATTATAATTCCTTTATTTTATTGGATATAAGATATTGAAAAATAAGTAAATATGCGTTGTTGGAAATTAATTAAAGAAGTGAATTCAAGAAAATTAGGGAAAACTATAATTGTTATATAAAATCTAATCTTTTCTTTACATATATCTAAGAGATAAAAATATAATTAAATAAAGAGTGACCTAATTAGTAATTAATTGAGTTCTAACTTTTATTAAGCATAACCTTTTAATTTTTTGATATATTGTCCCATTCCCAGTAAATAAACATTCCGGTGAACAAGTTTTTTTATTTTATCAAGATTTTCTACTGCAGCAATTTCACCGGATTTAATTATTTCCTTTGCTTTATCAAAATCTGCCCAAGAAAGTTGTTTAACTTTGGGTTGAATGATTAAATCAGCTTCTTTTAGTCTTAATAATGATAAATGGTAAGAAGTAATATCTTCAGTCCTGTAAAGTAGATCAATCATATTCTTTGCAGGTTTTACAACCTTGAGGCATCGTGATACATCAACGGCTAATACTCTATCGGCACCTATTTCTTTAACTCTTCCAACAGGAACACTTTCCGATGAACTGCCGTCCACTAAAAAATTGTTATCAATTTCAACCGGTGGGAAAATTCCAGGTATCGCCGAACTCGCTTTAATAGCCTTTCGTAGACTTCCCTCTGTAAAATTGATTTCCTCTCCTGAGATTAGGTCGGTTGCTATAGCAGAGAATTTTATTTTTAATGATTCGATTGGTACATCCGGGAGCATTTCATAGATTTTATCGGTGATTTCTTCATCAAAATATGAAACTCGTCCCATAATTTTTATTGCATTAATCTTTTCACCGATATAATTGATTAGTTGATCGAAATAATTTTTATCATGTTTTATTTTATTTGTGTTCAATGAGTCTATTTCCAGGTTTTCAAACTTCGGCTCTTTTATAGCTTTTAAAATAAAATCTTCAACTTGTCCGGCATCTTTGAAATAAGAATAAAGTCCTCCAACAATGGCACCCATACTGCAGCCGGTTATAGCTGAAATCTTTATTTTTTCTTTGTCCAGAACTTTTAGTACACCAATATGTGCTAAGCCCCTTGCTCCGCCTCCGCCAAGTGCTAACCCTAATTTAGACATTGTCGAATTCTCCCATTTGAATTGAATTTTCCGGATGATTAATATTTTTTGTAAGGATAACTTTTCGCATTATCACCCCTTAAAAAATGATAGATATTCAATCCTTTTGAATAAGTATTTACTATAATTCTATTAACCAATTTAAATGATACATTTTTAATCTAAAAGTAAATAATTAGCACACATATGTAGATTAACAAACTTAATCCTCCTACAATAAGTTAATGCATATCACTTCAAAATTTTTTTCAATAGAAATCAAATACTTAAATTGATATTCAATTATAAATATTATTGAATCTACCTTACTATTCTATTAATTATGAAAAAGCAGATTTTTATAAGCTTATTTATTGCCACTGCTATTTCTATGCTGAGCCTTGGAATAATCACCCCAATTCTTCCTTTGTATGCAAAAAGCATGGAAGCAACAAATATTCAGTTGGGAATTATTTTTTCAGGATTTGCTTTATCACGTGGTATATTTGCTCCAATTATAGGGCAGTACTCAGATCAGCACGGGAGAAAAAATTTAATAGTTATCGGTCTAATATTTTTTATGATCCTTTCGGTTTGTTACGCTTTTGCATCTTCTCCATTAACTTTAACTGTCATTAGATTCGTTGAAGGTTTTTCATCTGTTTTGGTTACACCTGTTGCTCAAGCTTATATTGGTGATATTACCCCCAAGGGTAAAGAAGGTTCGTATATAAATTTATTTTTTATGTAATTCTTTGCGGGGCAGGCAATCGGTCCATATTTGGGAGGTTATTTAACGGATCAATTCAATATAAGAATGCCGTTTTATGTTATGGCTGTTTTATCATTTTTAGCTTTAATCCTTATCCTGTTTTTTGTGCCCGAAAGCGCAGCCATTAAAAAAGATAAAAAAGAAAATACACCTATATTCAAATCTCTTAAACCGGTTTTCAAAGATAAACCGATGATAGGAATTATGACCTATATAAGCAGCAGAGGTTTTTACAGATGGGGCTTCAATACATTTTTCCCGGTTCTGGCAGTCAAATCTATTTCTATGAGCACAACTAATATTGGCTTAATTCTTTCTGCTTATATGATTTCAGGATCAGTTATTCAATATCCGTTTGGATTAGCTGTAGATAGATTTCCCAAGCAAAAATTAAATTATATTTTAATCGGAGGAACTGTTAGTGCGATTTCTATGTGTATTTTTACCTATTTTAATACTTTATTAATGTATGCTCTACTGACAATAAGTATGGGAATATTTAGTTCTGTTTCAAGAGCTTCTGCAGTAGCTATTAGAACCGAAAGGGGAAGAATTTTTGGCATGGGTGCTGCTACCGGGGCATTTACTTCATCTTTGAGCTTTGGGCAGGTACTCGGTCCGATAATGTTCGGTATAATTGCAGATATTATTAATCTTCAGGCAGCATTTATTATTGGAGGATTAATAGGTTTAATAGGTACATCCGCGTCTTATATTTTTTTGAAAAATGGTACCGATTATTGAATCTAAGGATTAAAATTTATATTTCATTCAAAAAATTATTTACTGTTTTTATAAAAGCATCCGGCGTTTCCAGGTGTGTATTGTGGCCTGAGTTTTTAAGTGAAGTGTGTTTCGCAGAAGGGAATAAGTTAACCATTTCATTATTTATTAAAATAAACTTTTCATCAAGATCGCCCGTTATAAGAAGGGTTTTAAAATTCAGGTTTTTTAATTCATCAAAATAATTCGGCATTATACCGGCTCCGAATCCTTTTAAGGAATTAGATAATCCGATTTTGCTGTTATTTATTTTTGAATTTTTAATCACTGTTAATTTTGAGTTGGCAAATCTTTTCTGGGTATCAAAAATATCGAGGTTCATCCAGTAATCAATAAATTCTTCTATTGAATGATTTTTGATAAACTCTGCAAGCTCTTCATCTTTTTTTATCCTTTTAATCTTTTCCTCTTCATCTTTAATACCGGCAGTGGTACTTTCAAGAATTAATCCTGCAATTGATCCGGGATATTTGATTGAATAAGATAACGCCGCTCTTCCACCCATTGAATAACCAATTAAAACAAATTTATCTTTTGTAATTTTTACTGCAAATTCTCTTAATTGTTCAATTAACGAAGCGGTATTATAAAATTCATTATCTGAAGGGGAATCACTGTTTCCATGCCCGATTAAATCAATTGTGTAATAATTATAATTAGGTGAGAGACGAGGTATTATTTCTTCCCAATCTTTTGATGAACCTGTAAATCCATGCAGAAGAATTACATTCTTAAAACTAGCTTGATTGGCAGAATTGGAATTTAAATATTGATCAAAATAAATATTTATACCGGAAAGATTTAAGATCATAAAAATTTTTGATATTAAAGGTTTATCAGAAAACAAATTAGTGTCTTTTCGAAAGAACCGGATCAATCAAAATGACATATTAAACTTTTCAATCACCCTCAGGAGCAGGTTGCAGCATTAATTGTTTTTCCACTTCATTCCAATATTTTTTTCGCAACTCTAAAGATTCAACGGCATTAGTCTTCACTTCGAGTACGGAGAAATTTTTATTATCTAAAGCCATTGAAAAGCTTTCATGAAAATTTTCCCAGTCGCTTATTAATGTGTAATTACCATTATATGCTTTAATAAAATTCGAAAAATCAAGAAAGTGGGGAGAAATAAAAAATTCATTAAACACTTCTTTGTATTTAGAGATTGGCAGGACTTCAAAAATTCCGCCGCCGTTGTTGTTAATTAAAATAATAATTAACGGTAGAGAATATTTCTTGGCTGCCAATAATCCATTTAAATCATAATAAAAGGCCAGGTCGCCTGTAATTAAAAAGGAAGGTTTTTTACTATCTGCGGCAATACCAAGTGCTGTAGATGTTATTCCGTCTATGCCACTTGCACCGCGGTTATTAAAAATTGCAATGTTTTTATTTGTATTCCCGGCAAAGTAATCAAAATCCCGAATGGGCATACTGTTGGAGATCATCACCTGGGAATTTTCAGGAAGAAGGTTAACTATTTCTGTGATAGTTCTCGCTTCATTTAAAAAATCCGATTGATTTATAATTTCCTCTTTTATCAATGCCGATGTTTTATCTGCTTCAATAAAAGTATGCAGCCAGCCATTTATTTTTCTTTCTATATTTTCAGAAGTAATTATGTCAAGCATCTTTTCACAAAAGAGAAAAGGCTTACAAGCTATAGCAGCGGTAGCTCTATTGGATGGATCAAACCAGTCACCGAATTCATTAATCATAAATCTTGGTGCGGAACATTTTTCAAGATAAATATCAAGAGCTTTTGAAGTAATAGTCCTTCCGAACTGAATGATTACATCCGGTTTATTATTATTTATAAAAAATTCGGAACGTAAGAAACCTTCAAAATTTGAAAGAATATTTTCTTTCTTATAATTTCCGAACCGCAATTGTGAAGCACCGTCTGCTAAAACAGGGTAACCTAATTTTTCCGAAAGCAGCTGACATTTTTTATGAAATGCCGGATCATAATTTTCTGGACCGGCAATAATTAATCCTTTTTCGGATTCTTTTAGAAAATTAAATATTTCAATAAACCATTTTTCAGCAGAAATATTTTTTTCTTCTTCCTTAAAGAATTCTTCCTTATCAAAAGAGAGTTCGTTTGCAAGATCCAATAGTTCCCGACTAACATCATCCGTGAAAGAATCCGGTTCAAAAGGTTTTCTGAAAGGAAAGTTCAAATGAACCGGACCTTTTGATCTAACAAGGCTTTCATAAACTGCTCTTCTTGCAACAACTTTTATATGTTTTATCCTTCGATCAATCGGTTCAGGTAAACCTACATCGACAAACCATCTTATATGATTTTTATAAAGATTATTTTGGTTGATAGTCTGATTTGCACCGCAGTCCAATAATTCCGGAGGTCTGTCTGCAGTACAGACAATTAATGGAATTCGTTGCTGGTAAGCTTCTATTATAGCGGGATAAAATTCTGCAGTAGCTGTACCTGAAGTTGAAACAAGTACGACAGGTGAACCGGAAGATTTTGCGAGTCCAAGCCCAAAAAAAGCACAACTTCTTTCATCAATGTGAACGTATGATTTTATTTTTTTATTTGTAGCAAAAGCAAAAGTTAACGGTGTATTCCTGGAACCGGGTGAAATGCATGCATATTTAATTCCCGCAGAAGATAATTCTTTTACGAAAGTTTCGGTCCATAATATATTTCTATTGATTTTCATTAAATAAAGATAGTATTGGTTTAAATTTTAATTCGGTTTCTTCATATTCAAGATCGGGATCTGACTTTTCAACAATTCCGCTTCCGGCAAACGCAATTAATTTATTTCCGTAAGTTAATGCCGATCTTATGGCAACGGCAAATTCTCCTTCATCATCAAAATTGAACCATCCTATAATTCCTGAATATAAGCCCCGGTAATAATTTTCCATTTTTTTAATGAGGTTTAAAGATACTTCTTTCGGTATCCCGCAGACTGCTGGGGTAGGGAATAGTTCTTTAATTAAATTTAACGGTGAATTTTGAGAATTCATTCTTGCAGAAATTGATGTACTAATGTGTTGAATATTTTTTAATTTTTTTATTGAATGTTCTTTTTCGATTGTTAATCCTTCAACTAACGGGGTAATAGAATCCTTAATATGATTAACAACAAAATCATGTTCGTGAATGTCTTTTTCACTTTTCAAAAGATTTTTTTCTAATTTAATATCCTCATCATTTGTAGTACCTCTCGGCGCAGAACCGGCAAGAGCTTCAATTTTTATTGAACCATCACAAAACTTTACAAGTCGCTCAGGTGTTGCTCCTAGAAAAGAAGATTTGCCTCTGTGAAATATAAATAAATAACATTCAGGATATTTTGATTTAAAATGATTTATAACATGATTAAGATTAACTTCACCCGAAAGCAGAAGTTCTATTCTTCTTGAAACCACAATTTTATTAACTTTATTATTAAAGATATTTTCAAGGCATTCGTTAACTAAATTTTTCCACTTTTTTTTGTCTTTCGGTGAAGCGCCCGTCAGTTTATTAATTTTTACGATATCAGAATTTTTTGCTTCGGGCGGTTTAATTAGATTTTCCAATTTACTTTTGAATTTCTCAATCAAATTCTCAATAGATGAATTGGGACTGTATATAAAATTAAAAAAGATAAAAGTATCTCCCTTACTTTTAACAACCATTAATTCCGGGATTAACCATATCGAATCGCTAAAATCTTTCCAATCTTCGTCCTGATGTTCAACGTTAAATTTCATACCTCCAACAAATAAAGGTTTGTTTTCCAGCTGGATATTCTCCCAGTTGTTAATAAAATTATTTTTTAATTCCTTTACCTTTTTATCTGTTGCAGCAAAACGTTTATCCCCGTTTTCCGAAATTGAAATTATTTCGTCTATTGCCAGTATAAGAAAATTATCTTCAGGTTTTTCGAAATAAAACGATTTTTCGTAATATTTTATTAGGTAATCAATTTTATCCTTCAAATCGATACTGTTATTTTTTACAGCAAAACTAACTACCGGGTTGTTCAGTTTGGATTCTTTCAGACTTGATTTATTTTGAATGAGAAAGTCAGTAAATGAATTTACAGCAGAATTATTGAAATCTTCCATTACACATTATAAATTAAAAATGAAATATAATTTTTATTAAAAAAGTTTACAATTTTATTAGGTATTTGCAAAGATGTATTTGACGCTGATCAATTTTATAAGATAGGTTAAAAAATTATATCTTCTTCAATTGTTTCTAAAATTCTTAAATAACTTTCATATCTATATTTGGAAATATAATTATTTTTTACAGCCCCAATAACCGCACAGCCCGGTTCATGTTGATGTGTGCAAGTATTGAAACGGCAATCGTAAATATAATCAGTAAAATCTAGAAAGTAATGCCCCAGGTCTTTTTTTTTTATTCCGTAAGGAGCAATCTCACGAATTCCCGGGGTGTCAATTACAAATGTATTTTCTTCAACTTTTATCATATTTGTCGTTACGGTTGTATGTTTACCTTTATCGCTATAAGTACTTATTTCGCCAACATTTAAATCCAATCCCGGGAAAATTTTATTAAATATTGATGATTTCCCAACACCTGATTGTCCCCAAAACAAAGTTTTTTTATTAAGTAATAAGTCTTTAACGGTTCCAATCCCTTCTCCGGTAACTGCACTGGTTCTTATAGTTTCATATCCGATTTGTTTGTATAAATTAACCCATGAATCAATCAAATTATCCCGGTCCAAATCGATTTTATTAATAATTATGGTTATGGGAACGTGAGAACTCTCACCGGCAACCAAAAATCTATCGATAACTTTATTGTTGAAAGCTGGTTCAAGAGCACTGCTTATAATAAATAGATTATCAATATTGGATGCGACAATTTGTTCCAGTCTTTCGCCTCTATAACTTGCACCTTTAATTTTAGGGGCTTTCCTTGATAGATAATTTTCTCTTTTTTTAATCTCATCAATTACACCGGTACCGTCATCATTCAATTCATAATTTACAAAATCGCCAACCACTGCAATATCGGTTTTATATAACTTATCCTTTTTTAGATTAAATTCTTTTTTAAATTTTCCTTTTAAAGAACACCTTATCAAATTAAAATTATCCAAATTAAAAATATAGTAATCTTTACTTTCAATTCTGCAGACAATTCCTTTAATACAACCTCCCAGGAAAATAAAAAAGCGCTACATAAAAAATATAGCGCTCAAAATTATAAATCAATAAAAGATTCATTTTAGAATCTGTAAGTAGCAGTCAGCATTATTTTGTCGTATTTAATATCCTGGTAAGTTCTTGATTCATTCGAAGCGTAATTGTCTCCGATTGTACTCCACCAACCGTGAGCCCATGCAAGATCCAGTCCTAAAGTTTCTTGTGCTAAAATACCGATTCCGGCAGTAAAATATTTCTTATTGAAGCTGGAAGGATCACCTTTGTAAGCAGAAGGTTGAACAAAATAACCGGTCCTTAATCTTAAACCAACTTCAGGGATTGTATATTCAACACCAACATTGTAATTTATTACTGCACCAAGCTGATCTTTAATATCCTTATTTATAGTACCAACATCCTGTGCGCTAATTCCATCGGGATTATCAAATTTTAATTGTGAGTAATCAATTGCAGTTCCTTCTCCACTAAAAATAAATCCTTTGTAATTTATCGAAAAACCTGCTCCAAATTCAAAGGGGGAAACAATATCGTATTTTACGTTATCACTGTAATCCTGCTGATTCAAATTATATTGAGCATTGGCAAAGTAACTTGTTCCGTTTACGGTAAAGGTTTCTTTTACAGTATAATATTTTGGGAACTGGACTGTTAAACCGAATCTCCCGTAATTGTTAAACTGATACATCAACCCGGCCTTTGCACTCCAACCTGAGATATCCCAATTTAATACTCTATTTAAATTAAAGGTCTGAAAATCTATTGGCGGTGATGATTCACCGGTTGCGATTGCACCTTGATAATAATTTTGAGTATCATCTTCATAATAATCATTATTCGAATTATAGCTGCCGGTAATTATGTTTAAGTTTAAACCGAGAAATAGATTTTGAGCTGCTTCAATAGCACCCGAGAAAGTCCAATTATTGGTAGAACCCGAATTTAAAACAGTACCGCTTTGATTAAGATGACCGTTTATTGGTGTAACCAGGTTTGAATCGTTAAGCCCGAGATCATAAGGGATGTTATACGGATTTCCATTATTATCATAATAGGTAGCTTCATTTAAAACTTGAATTAAAGAATTATTCCCATTGTTAAATCCATCGAATTTTAAAGCACCCGTAAAATCTTTAGTATTATGATAAGAGATCCCAAACACTAAACTTCCCCTAACAGTTGGAAATGGAAAGGCAAAGCTTAATCTATCCAATCTCGTTGTACTGTTGGAGTAATCTGATGTATTATTAAAGAAGGTTGTATTATTATTATAAGTTGAGTAATCGATTCCACCTGAGAATTCTAATCTTTTTAATAAGCCTAATCCTGCCGGGTTATAATAGGCAGCAGATGCATCATCGCTTAATCCGATATAAGCATTCCCCATACCTAGGGCTCTTGCATTAGCACCTAATCCACTTTCTCCAAGTCTCAATGCATCAGGAATACCCTGTGGATATGCAAATGAACTGCAAATAAGTAAAAAAGCAAAAACTTTGCTGCAATTGGAACAAAAGTTTTTATACATCATTTCCTCCCGTTTCCTGAATTTCTGCTTCCGTTATTATTTCGAGCGGAATTATCATCATTTGTTCTTGAACCCTCGGATGCTCTTGTTTTTTCACCCGAATTGTTGTTATTATTTGAACTTGTTTTGGATACTGAGCCGGAGCTGTCATTGTTATTGTTACTGCTGCTTTTTACCGGAGGCCCGGTATTAATTATCGGCCTATTATTATCCGTTGTGTTTCTTGTGCCGTTATTGTTTCTAATAGTGTTGTTATCTCTGATTGTATTTACACCGTTACCTTTATCTACATTTTCATTTTGAGTTGGAGGCAAATACATTGGATGTCTGGTTATCCACCATGGATGACCATAATAATAATTGTAATCACCATAAAAAGGTTCGGAATAATAGATTTGATCAATGTTTTCAGAATTTTCAGAACTATTATTTCCAGATGGTAATTGTTCATCAGGCGACCATAAGATTGTATAACAGCCGCCGAAAGAAATTACCACTGTTATTATTAAAATTAATTTTAATATATTTTTTTTCATTTTGTGTTATCTCCATTATCTTCTTCTACCGGAAGATCCGCCGCTGCTTCTTCCACCGCCATCACTGCCTCTTGGTGAAGATGATCTGCTGGGAGGCGAATAAGACCTTGAAGGCGGAGATGAACTTCGCGGCGGGGAATATGACCGCTGTGGCGGATGATATGAATTATTGTTACCGCTTCTTGATCTTGGCTGGTATGAGCTTGATTCCCTTGATCTTCTTTCGCCGGAACTCCTTCTTACATTACTTTCATTTCTTCTATTAGTGTTATTTCTTTGTACCGAATGCGAGCGGTTTTCCCTAGTAACTCTTTCTCTTCTGTATTCTCTGTTAGTATTTGTGGAATTGGTTCTTGAAGGTCTGTTAATATTAGTATTTCTTGTTCGATTTCCTGAATTACTTTTTTCTAATCTGCTGCCGTTTCTGCTTCCTGAAGTGAGCACACGACCACGATCATTATTTCTTAAGCCTATATTATTTCTTACAGTAGAAGAACCGCGTGTTCTTTCTTTATAATATTTACCTCCGCCATAATAACTGTGGTGTCCTCCATAATATCCCCCATAATAACCACCATAAGAATACGGGGAATAATAGTATGGATAATAAATACCATAGGGTGAATACCACCATGAATTCCATGTATAAGGGGTGTAGCACCATTCCCATGGATCCCAGTAGAAAGGATCATAATAACTTCCAAAAGTAATACCAAATGAATAGGATGGGTAATAATTCCAGTAGTATCTATGTCCATATGGATATCCGAATCCATAATAGTAATTATTTATTGAAGGGGTATTATCGTAATAATCATTCCCGTAATAAGTAGAGTCATCATAATAGGATGAATCGTCAGAATAAGTCGAATCATCGTAGTTATAATTATTATTATAATCATGATTGTAATCCCTGTTCGGGTATTCTCTCATTGCGACTTGTGTGTAACAGCCGCCTAAGAAAACCGCCGAAACCAGAACTACTAAGAATATATAAAATTTATAGAATTTCATTTCTAACCTCCACAAGAATACTTTTACAAATATTGGCAAAAATCGTTCCTAATGAAAGTGTGAAATTAATCTCATTTATTAATAAGTATAGTGAATCACCACTTATTTTGTATAAAATAGTGAACTTATTTGTATAGGTTTGAATACAAGGATGGAAAAGCTAAAAAACGCATTTATTTGAAAATATTTTTAATATACTCAATTCTAATTGCTCTATCTGCAACAGTTGGATTTATTTTCTTATTATC
This sequence comes from uncultured Ignavibacteriaceae bacterium, assembly GCA_964448105.1. GTDB lineage: Bacteria > Bacteroidota > Ignavibacteria > Ignavibacteriales > Ignavibacteriaceae > CAVQBP01. The sequence continues at coordinate 61,700 of CAYUVK010000006.1, read as the reverse complement.
CAGCAAATCTCTTAAATCAAAACCAAAAGTAAATCCATCCCCTAAGGACCATCTTAAACCCATATTCAGATATCCATTTCCGTTTCCAAAGCTTTTTGCTGCATTATCATTAAAAGCAAAATTATATTCTCCAATTATAGAAAAATGAGGTCCCAATGTTTTTTCAAATCCGGCATACAAATCAATAAAATTATCGCCATCTTTTGTTTCTAATGAATAGTTGGCACAGCCGTGTATACTTAAATAACCTAAAAAAGCAAAGTTTTTGCTAACGGCACCGAAAAAACCGGGAGATTTTACGGCATATCTTCCAAGAGAATCGAAATATTCTCCTTTCCCTTGAGAATCGAATCCCAAAGTTATTGCAGGGAGAGCGATAGATTCATTAAATAATCTAAAACGAATATTTACACCTGGTAATTTATACCATCTTGGAGTTCCTGCGCCAATTACGTTTGCTCCGCCATATGATATTCCAAAGCTAACATTATCAAATGCACCAACTTCAAGCTTTGAGATTAAAACACCATCCGGGAGAACATCATTTGTAAAGCCGACATAACCTTTTTCTAAAATTCCAGCAGTAGGCATATCGATTAAATACCTGTATTCATATTTTGCATTATCTCCGGCAGTTCCCTGTGCCAAATTAATTGAAGTGGAAAAAAACAATATGAAGGGAAGTAGAGTTTTAATTCTTATCATAAAATTTCATAATGAATTCACTAAAACAAAAATAACAATAATTATTTAATATGTCATATTTATTAAAAGAGTTTTACTAAAAGTTCGTTACTCCATTCTTTTGTTCGGAGGTATTTCAAGCTACATTCGGATAAATATGAATTACAACTTCAGAGGGAAGCAGTGCATATTTCGATTTAATATAAACAACAACTGTACCGGTTTTGTTTTTTACTTTTAACTTTAAAATCCCTTTCTTATTGTCTTCGGATAAAATATCAATCAAATCTTTTCCTTCCTTTATATTAAACTCGGCATAAGCATTTCTAAAAGGTATTTTCCACCCGAAAGCATTTATAGGATCGGAAGTAACAATAACCATTGATTCATTATCAGAGTATAGCGAAGAAGGATTTACCGAATAAGTGATTTCATAAATGTTGAAAATATATAGATATGAAAATATAACAACTAAAATTATTAAGGATCCGGCAATGAAATAAATAGTGGTTCTCCTCATTTAATTGTTATAGTATTTAATTACTAAAAAAGGATCCTTCAACAACCGATTTTTTCAAGTTCCGATAAAATAGAAAAAAATACATAGTTTAAATTTTAGCTTTTTTCTTTTCGCGTAAGATAGTTCTTAACATACTTTTTACTATTTGATAACCAACCGAATCAGGAACCCCGTCCATATGTTTAGATTTCAGTCTCATATCACATTGATCATTTACATAATCTATAACAATAAATCTATCATCATTAGTAAGGACTATTTCCGTAGAGAAAAAATCAAGCCCGGTAATTCTTGCAATTTGTCTGGTTATATTAAATAGTTTTCTCAGCCCGTAAATTTCAATTTCTTCTGGTTTAAGTTCTTCATAAAGATGAGTCTGGTCATCCCACCAAACAGGGATTGGTTTGCCGAATGCCCAGAAGGAACGAAACCAGGCCCTTTTCCCATTCAGCATCCTTGGATAAATTTTTTCCTGCAGAATATATTTATCATCTGTATTGGTTAATCGCTCATCAAGGACTTCTCTGAGAGATTCGGCACCTGTTACAACGCCTACACCGCCGCCGGTTGTATTGCAAGGTTTAATTATAAAAGGCCTTCCAAGAATTTCTAATTCTTCAATAGTGATAACTATGTTTTCAATTTCACTATGCGGCGGGATTATTATTGAATAAGGTACATTTAATCCGGCAGTTAAAAATTCCAGGTGCATGCTGGCTTTGTCTATTGCATGCAAAACTTTTTTATACGGGTTAAATATTATTGTTTTTCTTCTATTGATGATTTGCCCGAGCTTTTCAAAACCTTCATCTACATCCCACGCTCTATCAAGATAAAAATTGAAGCCTAATTTTCTATTAACAACTTTTTCCTGTATTTCGGGAAAATTATGATAGGATAAAATGAAAGTGGTAATCCCGGCGCTCTGTAGAGTTCTTTCAATAAGTTCAAGGAAGCCGTCATCATATTCCCAGACATATGCCAATCCTAAATCGAAAAATTCCATTGCTAAATATTTATTATGTATTTTGTTTCAAAAAATATTAATATCTCAACTTGCATGCAAGGAGGAAGTGAAATTTCGGATTTCGGATTGGGGACTGTGGATTTGTTTTGAAATTCGAAATTCAAAATCCAAAATTCGAAATAGTTCGTTGCCTTTCTCTTTGTTTTCATATTTTTATTCCCTTTTAATATTCTCTTATGGTAAGTATATTTATTATTTAAATATTAAGACAATAAATGATAAATATTAGAAACTTTTGCATTGTTGCACACATCGATCACGGGAAATCTACCATTGCTGATTGCCTGCTGGAAAATACCGGTACAGTATCGGTAAGGGAAGCAAAGGCGCAGCTTTTAGATAACCTTGAACTTGAAAGAGAACGAGGTATTACTATTAAATCACATGCAATCCAGATGAAGTATAAAGCAAATGATGGAATAGAATATATTTTAAATTTAATTGATACACCCGGGCATGTCGATTTTACTTATGAAGTCTCACGTTCACTTGCAGCTTGCGAAGGTGCTCTGCTAGTAGTCGATGCTGCGCAAGGAGTTGAAGCACAAACCATTTCAAATTTATATCTTGCTTTTGATGCAGGACTTGAAATTATTCCTGTTATAAATAAAATTGATTTGCCTAGTGCAGAAGTTGAAAAAGTTAAAAAGCAAATAATGGATTTATTAGGATGCAAAGAAGATGAAATTCTTTTGGCGTCAGCAAAAGCAAAGATTGGTATAATAGAAATTCTTGAAAACATAGTTAAAAGAATTCCTGCACCAACCGGTGATCCCGATGCACCGCTTCAAGCATTAATTTTTGATTCAATTTTTGATGCATACAGGGGAGCAATTGCTTATATCAGGCTGTTTAACGGAAAAATTCAAACAAACGATAAAATAAAATTTTTTGCCATTAATAAAGAATTTGAAGCAGAAGAAATAGGAATTTTAGGTTTAAGAAGAATAAAGGCAGATGAACTTTCAGCAGGGAATGTCGGTTATTTAATTGCCGGTATTAAAGATGTTCATGATGCCAAAGTGGGGGACACGGTAACACTTAAAAATAATGAAGCTGAAAAAGCTTTACCGGGATATAAAGAAGTAAAACCGATGGTTTACAGCGGACTTTATCCGACTAACTCCGAAGACTTTGAAGATCTGCGGGATGCATTGGAAAAATTTCGGCTAAACGATTCAGCACTTAGCTACCTGCCTGAAACTTCTGCTGCTTTAGGATTCGGATTTAGATGCGGTTTTTTAGGTTTGCTCCACATGGAAATTGTCCAGGAAAGACTTCTGCGAGAATATAATCAGTCTATTATTACCACGCTTCCCAACGTTGAATATCACGTTTATAGAAAGAACGGTGAAGAAATAATTGTCGATAATCCTGCTTTGATGCCTGAAATCGGTGATATCGAACGAATCGAAGAACCTTATGTTAAAGCACAGATTGTATGTCCGAGTGAATATGTCGGAAATTTAATGCAGCTTTCAATGGAAAAAAGAGGTATTTATAAAAATACATCTTATCTAGATCCAACCCGTGCAGATCTTCTATATGAATTGCCGCTGTCGGAAATAATTTTTGATTTTTACGATAAACTTAAATCAATGTCGCGCGGGTATGCTTCTTTTGATTATGAATATATCGGGTATAAAGAATCGGATTTGGTTAAGCTTGATATTCTTTTAAACAGTGAACCAGTAGATGCTTTATCGATGATTGTTCATAAAAACAAGGCTTATGATTGGGGAAGGAAAGTCTGCAGCAAATTAAAAGATTTAATCCCCAGACAAATGTTTGAAATTAGCATCCAGGCTACAATTGGTACAAAGGTTATTTCAAAATCTGTAGTGAAAGCATTAAGGAAAAATGTGCTTGCAAAATGTTACGGCGGCGATATAACGCGTAAAAGAAAGCTTCTTGAAAAACAAAAAGAAGGGAAGAAAAGAATGAAACAGGTGGGGAATGTTGAAATACCCCAGGAAGCTTTTCTAGCCGTTCTTCAAATTGATGAATAAAGAGTCTATTAAACCGGATAAAAATTGTTCTTAAAAAAGAATAATAATACGGAAGATAAAACTATCGCTTCAAATAAAAGAGGTATATTAAAAAAATATTTATTCACTCTTCTTATAACTTTTATATTAGCTCTTCTCATTAGGGGTTTTATTCTTGAAGCATATAAAATCCCAACCGGTTCAATGGAAAATACTTTACTGCCGGGAGATTTTATCCTGGTTAATAAAGCTGCTTATTCGATATCTACTCCACGTGTAATTCCAATTCTAAATATAGAACTCTCTAGAATTGAATTAATCAAACTAGAAAAGCCGGAAAGAAACGATGTAATTGTATTTGAATTTCCAGGAAATATAAATGAATTAAATTCACCTAACGGAGAAACTTATGTTAAAAGGGTAATCGGGGAACCTGGAGATCTCTTGCAGATATACGATAAGAAAGTCTATATTAATGGTAAAAGAATATTAAATCCTCCGTCGGCTTTAATAGATTCCTCTGACATAATTATGGAAGGAGAACGTGGAAAAGGAATATTTCCTCCGGATAAAAACTGGAACAAGGATAATTACGGAGCAATTTTTATCCCCTATGAAGGATTAACTATCGATATAAATATAAAAAATATTAAAGAATGGCAGATGATTATTGACAGGGAAATCGGGAAAAAAGCAGTCGGAGTTGAAGGTACGGTAATAACAATAAATGATAAACCTGTGAGGAATTACAAATTTAAAAAAGATTATTATTTTGTTCTCGGAGATAACAGGGACAATAGTCTTGACAGCCGGTATTGGGGATTTGTGCCGGAAGACAAAATTATCGGCAGAGCTTTTTTAATTTATTGGTCAATTGATTTGAATAAATCTGTTTCTAACATTGGTGATTTTTTTAATTCAATTCGATATAGTAGACTATTTACAACCGTTCACTAAATTTTAGAGAGTATTTTTTTATCTTTTTTTATTCTTTCTTTTTTAAGATATATTTAAACTAAATACTAAATAACTTTTATGATAATTAAATGAAAAAATTGGTTATTCTTTTTCTATTGATATTTGTTACAATATCTTATTCTCAAACAAAATATTTAATCTACTTTAAAGACAAGGGGATCCAAAAAACTGAGATACTCAATAAAGCTTCACCTTTTTATACAGAAGCAATAAATTCACTATCTGAAAGAAGCATCGAGAGAAGAAGAAAAAGTATGGGGAATAATTTTATTACTTATGAAGATATTCCTGTTAGCAAAGATTATTTGAAAGTATTATCAAATTCCGGAATTAAAATTGAAAATAAATTAAAATGGTTTAATGCAGTTTCCGCATATTTAAGCGACGAACAGAAAAACGCTGTTTTAAAATTCTCTTTTGTTCAAAAAGTGGAACCGGTAAAGATTTTGATTTATAAAAGAGTCAAGAGCCAAATAAATAAACCTTCACTTTACAAAAATGCTATTATTGATGGTTTGAATTATGGTCCATCATTCGGTCAGGATAATCTTATCGATATTCCTAAAGTTCAATCAAAAGGGTTAAGCGGGGAAGGTGTTGTTATTGGTTTACTAGACAGCGGTTTCAGATGGAAAGTGCATGAAGCTCTTTCTGCTAGAAAGGTAATTGCGGAATATGATTTTGTATTCAATGATAGCGTTACAGCCAATCAACCAGGCGATATCTCTAAGCAGGACTCGCATGGAACAGGAGTCTTTTCAATAATAGGCGGTTATAAAGATGGCGAAATAATCGGTCCAGCTTACAATGCAAGCTATATCCTGGCAAAAACAGAAGACGAAAGAAGCGAAACTCATGTAGAGGAAGATAATTATGCAAGAGCTTTAATATGGATGGATTCTATAGGAGTCGATATTACAAGTTCTTCTTTAGGATATAATGAATTCGATGATTCAACATATTCTTATACTTATAAAGATATGGACGGTAAAACTACTATCGTTACAAAAGCTGCAGAGTTAGCATTTCAAAGAGGGATACTTACAATAACTTCTGCCGGTAATGAAGGTCATACAGCATGGCATTATATAATAGCTCCCGCTGATGGTATAAATACTATTGCTGTCGGGGCTGTCGATAAAAATAATGTTGTTGCCTATTTCAGCAGCCGTGGCCCCAGCTACGATGGAAGAATCAAACCAGATATTCTTGCACAGGGAGTAAATGTTTATCATGCCGATCTATTTGATCCTTCCGGCTATAATACAGGCGATGGAACTTCTTATTCTGCACCTTTAGCCGCGGGAACCGCAGCATTATTATTGTCTGCCTGGCCGTATTTGTCAAATGTTCAAGCCAGGGATATATTATTAACCACTGCAGATAATTTTTTTACTCCGGATAGCAACAGGGGATATGGTCTTGTATCGGCATCAAGAGCAATTTCGTATCCTAATTTTAAATATGTTAATGGTGAATATATATTACACAAAATATTTTTAGACCACGATAGAATAGATCCTTCCTCTGTTGTTCTTAATTATTCAGAAGCCGATTTGAATATAAATCATTTAACTTTGAACTATGATGGTAAATTAAAATATGATGTCGTTATGCCTACTTTTACAACCGGAACAAAAGTAGATTTTTATTTTACTTATTCTGATAGTACCGGTAATGTTTTTAGAGAACCTGTAAATATTAATTACTCATTTGTTTATGGGAATTTTAAAATTACCGGTGTAGATACGGTAAAACAAATTATAAATGTGCCTCAAAATTTTGTTTTGACTCAAAATTATCCCAATCCGTTTAATAATAGGACAGTTATAATTTTTAACTCGGAAATAAATTCTGAAGCGAAATTAATAGTCTATAACAGTCTTGGTGAAAAAGTAAAAGTATTATTTAGCGGTATTACTCCTAAAAAGGAAAATAGGACTTCCTGGGATGGAACCACAAACCTTGGTACACAAGCGGCCAGCGGTATTTATTTTTACGTTTTAAATCTTAACGGTCAAATATACAGTAAGAAAATGGTTTACCTCAAATAATATTTCAAAATAAATATCCCTAAATTTTTCAGCTCAAGCATTTGAATTTGAATTTAATTCCGATTATATTTCGTTTAATAACGAAATGAAATAATGAATTTAAAAGAAAACACAAAATTATTTAAAGCCCTTTCTGATCCTAACAGGTTAAGGATTTTGAAGATGCTGCAGACAAAATCGTTATGTGTTTGTGAAATTACTGATGTTCTTAACTTAGCCACTTCAACGGTTTCCAAACATCTTAGCATTTTAAGAGATACGGGATTTATTGTTGAGGAAAAGGATGGTAAATGGGTTAATTATATGATTAATCAAAAACCTTTTGATCAAAGGATTTCTTCTGTTCTATCAACTCTTGATTTCTGGATATCGGATGATAATTTAATTATTTCCGATAAACAGAAGATTCAGAAAGTGGATAGAAATGAAGTATGCAGCAGGTAACATTTTTTTGTAAAACATTTCGATATTTGGCAAAATATAGGAAACACAATTGAAAGTTTTAATTCTTTGCACAGGTAATTCATGCCGCAGCCAGATGGCTGAAGGATTTCTTAAATCATTTGATCCTAACCTTGAAGTTTTTTCTGCCGGAACTAAACCATCATCTCAAGTTCATCCCAAAGCAATTAAAGTAATGAAAGAGATAGGGATTGATTTAAGCAAAAAAGCTCCAAAAAACATTGAGCAGTTTTTAAATAAATCTTTTGATTATGTAATTACTGTATGCGACAATGCAAAAGAAACCTGCCCGGTTTTTCTCGGTAAGGTAGGGAAACAATTACATATAGGATTTGAAGATCCGGCTGAAGCATTTGGAACTGAGGAAGAAATACTTTCAGTATTTAGAAAAATAAGAGATGAAATAAAAAGTGAGTTTTACAAATTTTATCAGGAAAATTTAGGGAGATAAAAATGTTGAATATAAAAATATTAGGTTCAGGTTGTACCAATTGTAAAAACCTGGAAAAATTATGCAATGAAGTTGTTGTTGAAAATAACTTAATCGCCGAAATTGAAAAAGTAACTGATTATAAAGAAATAATGAAATATGGAATAATGAGCACACCTGGATTGGTGTTAAATGGAAAAGTAATACTTAGCGGAAAATTGCCTACAAAATCTACACTTACACATTGGCTGATGGATGAACTTTCTGAGGAACATAAAAAAAATTAAGAGACATTATGAATAAAATGAAAGTTCTTTTCGTTTGTATAAAAAATAGTGCACGAAGTCAAATAGCCGAAGCATATCTAAAAAAATATGGCGGGGATAAATTTGAAGTTGAAAGTGCAGGGCTCGAACCAGGAATCTTGAATCCGGCTGCAGTTGAAGTTATGGAAGAAGATGGAATAGATATTTCACAAAATAAAACGAAGAGTGTATTCGATTTTTTTAAGCAGGGAAAGATGTATCGCTATGTAATTACAGTGTGTAATGAAACAGCTGCCGAACGCTGCCCAATATTCCCGGGAATATGCAAAAGACTTCATTGGAGTTTTCCTGACCCTGCCGCAATTGATGGCAGCTTTGAAGAAAAATTAGTTGGTACACGAATTATCCGGGATCAAATAAAAGAAAAAATTATGTCATGGATAAATGAACTGGAAATCAAATTGATAAATGAAGACGAGATATAATATGTCATCAGTTTCTAAGAAATTATCTTTTTTAGATCGATATTTAACTTTATGGATTTTCCTGGCAATGTTTGTTGGAGTTTTTTCCGGATATCTTTTCCCGGGGATAGTTAATTTCTGGAATTCATTCCAGAGCGGTACAACAAACATTCCTATTGCAATAGGATTAATATTGATGATGTATCCTCCTCTTGCAAAAGTAAAGTATGAAGAATTAGGCGATGTTTTCAAGAATGTTAAAATATTATCTCTTTCCCTGTTCCAAAACTGGATAGTTGGACCAATATTAATGTTCGGGTTGGCAATAATTTTTCTGCAAGGCTATCCTGAATACATGGCCGGTTTAATAATGATAGGTCTCGCACGATGTATAGCAATGGTTATAGTCTGGAATGAATTAGCAAAAGGTGATACCGAATATGCTGCAGGTCTTGTTGCTTTTAATTCAATTTTCCAGGTTCTTTTCTTTTCTGTGTATGCATATATATTTCTAACAATTCTTCCTTCTGCCCTGGGTTTGAAAACATTTAAAGTTGATATTACAATCGGTCAAATTGCAGAGAGCGTTTTTATTTATTTGGGAATTCCATTCATTGCCGGCATCATTACGAGATTCTCTTTAATCAAAATAAAGGGTAAGGATTGGTATCAACATAAATTTATTCCGAAAATAAGTCCTATTACTTTGGTTGCACTTCTTTTTACAATTATTGTAATGTTTTCGCTTAAAGGAGAATATATAGTCAAAATTCCTCTTGATGTTGTTAGGATTGCAATCCCGTTGGTATTTTATTTTATAATAATGTTTTTTGTTTCATTTTATCTCGGCAGAAAAATCGGGGCAGATTATTCCCAAAGTGCAACACTTTCTTTTACTGCCGCCAGCAATAATTTTGAGCTTGCAATCGCAGTGGCTGTAGCGGTATTCGGAATAAAATCAGGTGAAGCATTTGCTGCAGTAATTGGCCCGCTTGTAGAAGTGCCTGTGTTGATCAGCCTGGTAAATGTATCATTATGGTTTCAGAAAAAATATTTTAAAGTAGTTGAAGAAGGAACTGTAAAAGCACCGGATGTCTGTTAATAATAAGGGGAATTCAAATGAATTCGTTTGTTGAAATTAAATTAATTAATAAAGAGAATGTAAAAATTACAATTCTTTTTTTACTTCTGCCTTTATGGCTTCTTCTTTATTTAAGCCTTCAAAGCATAACAGACTGGATTGTTTACGATTTAGTTAATCTTCCAAGAGATTCTCATCTAACAAGTGCAATAAACTTTTTTATTTTTGAAGTTCCCAAGGTTATGCTGCTTCTTATATTAATTGTTTTTGCGGTGGGGATAATCAGATCATATTTTTCTCCGGAAAGAACTAGAAAAATGCTAGGCGGTAAAAAGCTTTTTGCCGGAAATGTTCTTGCAAGCATGCTAGGTATTGTAACTCCGTTTTGTTCCTGTTCGGCAATCCCGTTATTTCTTGGATTTGTCGAAAGCGGTGTACCGCTCGGTGTAACATTTTCTTTTTTAATTGCTGCACCGATGATAAACGAAGTAGCTGTGGTTCTTTTATTCGGTTTATTTGGCTGGGAAACAGCACTGATTTATATGTCTACAGGTTTAATTATTGCAATGATTTCAGGTTATATTATAAGCAGGTTAAAACTAGAAAAATATGTTGAGGGTTGGGTTTATCAAATTAAGGCCGATCATCTGGAAAAGGAAGAAACCCAAACTGCCAAACCTTTCGCACAGAGAATTATTGCCGGTTTAGATGCCGTAAAAGAAATAGTGGGAAAAGTTTGGATATACATTATTCTCGGTATTGCAGTCGGAGCAGGAATTCATGGCTATGTTCCCGAAAATTTTATGGCTGCTTTAATGGGGAAGAGCGCCTGGTGGTCCGTACCAATTGCAGTTATAATTGGAGTTCCAATGTATTCAAATGCTGCAGGAATAATTCCAATAGTACAGGCATTATTAGAAAAAGGTGCGGCGCTCGGAACGGTGCTTGCATTTATGATGAGTGTAATCGGGCTATCATTACCCGAGGTAATCATTCTTAAAAAAGTTTTAAAGCTCCGGTTAATAATAGTATTTGTCGGAATTGTGGCAGCAGGTATAATTATTGTCGGTTATTTATTCAATTTAATTTATTGAATAAATATCGACTTTTTATAGTTGTTAATGATTAATTTTCTTTTATTTATTTCCTTCTTCCAATTGTTTCAAAGATTGCTGTAATTTTTGAAGTTCATTGGCAGCGTCATTAAACTTCTTTTGACCGAGATATTTCAAATAATTTTCAAAAGCATCATTTGCATTTTGTATCTGTTGTTTAACAGTCCTACTTTCTGCAACAGCTTCTTTTGAGGTTGTTGTTGTTTGTGCCGCAATTTGCGGTTTAGTTTTTGAGAATAATCCCTGCAATGCCTGATCGAATGAGGGCGCATAACTTAAATCTTCACCATGCATTACCGCAACTAATCGAAGTTCGGGGTATGCTGCAGTTTCAGATTGAAGGTAAATAGGTTCAACATAAAACAATGTTTTCTCGACAGGGATAGCAAGTACATTCCCCCGTATTACATTTGAACCCCGCTGATCCCATAGAGTTAATTGCCCGGATAAGAAGCTGTCCTGGTCAATCTTTGTTTCAATCTGCTGGGGACCAAGTACAAGCTTGTCTTTTGGAAATTGATAAGCTAAAAATCTTCCGTAATTATCTCCGTCGCACATACCGGCAATCCAGCCTATCATTACCTGCCGGTTTTTTGGAGTGAATGGCAAGATCAAAACAAACTGTGGTTTTTTTGAATCAGGAAACTGCCACATAATATAATACGGTTGTACCGGCTGAATTTGGCTGTAATATTTTTCAGTTGCTCGAATCCAGAGATCTTCCTGGTTATAAAAGACTGTCGGGTCGGTCATATGGTATTTTGCATAAACTAATCCCTGCACAAGTAGAAAATCTATAGGATACCTTATATGAGCGAGCAAATCTTTAGGCATTTCATCTTTAGTTTTAAACATGCTCGGGAAAATATTATTCCACACATTTATAACCGGGTCCTCTTTATCAACAATATAAAAATCAACAGAGCCGTTATATGCATCAACAACTGCTTTAACGGAATTGCGGACATAATTTACTCCGTTTAGATAAGGAACAGTATTGCTATGCAATTCGGTAGCATTGTCTCCTTGACTGTACTCAATAGTTTCAGCTGAAGAATACGGCTGGCTGTATGGATAATAATCCGAAGTAGTATATGCATCAATAATCCAGTAAAGCTTTCCGTTTGCAAGAACTACATACGGGTCCTGGTCAAAATGAAGAAACGGGGCCAGGTTTTTTACACGTTCTTCAATTTGTCTATAAAAAAGTATACGGCTTTGATCTGTAGTATAACTTGAAAAGAAAAATTGCGAACCGCCGAATTTCCATCCATATAAAAACTTTAGCCAGATATTGGAAAGTTTAACTCCGCCTTTCCCATCATACTTGTTGTACATATTATCTTCCCCGCTGGGATAATCAAATTCTTTTTCCTGGGAATTAACTACTACATAACTGTTCGTTACCTCACCGTAATAAATTCTTGGCTGGGTCACATCGAGTGCGGGATATTTACTAACAGGGGGAATATCCTTAATCAGCAAATTAGGTAAACCCTGGTCAGTGAAATCACTTACTGTTGTTAAAGTAACACCGTAACCATGTGTATATTGGAATCGTTTGTTTACAAAAGTCTGGCTTTGCTGAGGTAAACTATTAGGCTGGATTTCTCTTGCAGAAATCATTACCTGTCTGTAAGTACTATCAAAAGTGTACCGGTCTAAATCAACATCTTTAAATTCATAATAAAGACGGAATTCCTGGAATTGTTTGAATACCGCATCCAATGCTCTCCAATCCCAAAGCCTTACATTTGAAAATATTTGCTTGTTATCATTTACAGTTTGCTGTGTGAAGCCGCCAGAAACAGGGTACTGCTTTGATTCTATATCGTTTAGCTTAAATCCATACCTTGTATATTTAATATTATTCATGATGTACGGCTTTTCATAAGTTATTTCATTTGGAGTAACAATAATCCATTGGAATATGCCGGGAATTAATGTTAAACCCAAAAACCAGGTAACAATTATAAAAATGCCGGCAGCAAAAAAAACTGAAGAATAAAATCTGCTTCCGTATATTTTAAATCTTTCTAAAATTTTTCTTAAAAGATTTCTTAACGGTGTAATTAATAATGTCAGCCCAGTTAACAGAGTTAAAATTATTATAATATTGTAAGCAGGTAAAAGAATATTTACATCAGTCCAGACGGGACCAAATACAACCCCGGTTGATGAATACATTAAATTAAACCTGCTCAGGTACTTTCCAAAGGCAAGAATAAATATAAAAATGGAAGCATTTATAAATAAAGGTTTATATATTCGTGATAACGCCTTATCATCCCCGGCAGGGGGTTGAACCAAAATGTTTTTTCCATCAAACCAGAAGAAAATTGTAATGACGCAAGCAGCTAATCCAATAATTGAAAGAGAAATTAAGAGACCGTATATATTATTGAGAAAAGGTAATATAAAAAGGTAGAAGCCAACGTTTTTATTTAAAATAGGATCGCTTATACTTGAGGGAACACTATTTATAAATTTTAGAATTACTTCCCAGTTGGATAATCCCCAAACTCCCCCGGCGAAAGCACCTGCTAATATTGCAACAATCTTAATATACTTTTTAGCTGACGATAAGCTGAGTGTTAAAGTATAAAGAAACAAACCACCGAAAAGTACTCCAACAACGAAAAAAATAGCCTTTGCGAGAATAACAGTCCAGAACCTGTTCCCATATCCCAGGGAAAAGAACCAGAGAGCATCTCCCCAAAAATCCATAAACCAAAAGAGGTACCAAGTAAGAAATCCAATTAAAGCACCTATAATTATTCTGCTCCGTTTTCCTTTTCTAAATCCTGAAATTATAAAGAATGCTGTGATTGCGATAAGCGCAAATATGATAGCTGTATACATTTTAAATTCCTCCTGGATTTAGATACAGTAATTTATCGATTTTATAAATAAGAAGTTTTGATTTAACAAAAAATATTGAAAAAATCTTTACCGAATTACTCACGGTTCTTATTATATATAATTAGATTTTAACTTTTGCGTAAGTATTTGTGTCCTTGCACTTGAACTTACTCTTGCTCTTGAGGGATTATCTATTATTTTATAATACCTTTATATTTATTTTAAACATAGTACGCGGTTATGAATATTGCGAAGGAAATTTAACCTGCTGATAAAATCAATATATAATAAAATGTGGGATAATGCGTTGGAAGCATTTAAAAAAGATGAACTGGAATTTGACCGTTTTATTGATGATCCCAATGATTCGCGGAGAGGTATAACACTGCAAGCAAAACCTGATAAGATCATATTAAATAATTTTAATAAGTTTATTGAAGAAATTAAAACTATTGAACTGGGACAATATTTTTATAAACCGGATGAAATTCATGTTACGGCTTTATCCATTATTAATTGCAGCTCAGAGTTTAATTTATCCAAAATCCATGTACAAGATTATATCAATTATATTGGAAATAGCATAAAGAATATCCGGCCTTTTGAAATAGAATTTAAAGGAATAACAGCTTCTTCTTCGTGTATTTTAATCCAGGGTTTCCCAAAGAACAATGCATTAGAACTTATGCGTAATAATCTTCGGAACAAATTTAAAAAAGGAAATCTATATAATTCTGTTGATGTGAGATATAAAATCAAAACCGTACATTGTACCCTTGTAAGATTTAAAATGGAATTAAGAGACAAAAAAAATTTTATCAATTTCTTGAAAATGAATAGAGATAAGTATTTTGGAAAAACTTGGGTTAAAGAATTAGAACTCGTTTATACTGATTGGTATCATAAAAAAGATGTTGTGCAAGTGCTGCAAAAATTTAAGCTATTAAATGATAAAAAATAAATAAATAATTCAATTAATCTTAATCATATTCTAATTACAAATAAGATTGAAAATTTCAAATTCCTAAAACAAGGTTATATAAATGGATAAAACCAAAATTGTAATTCTTTTATTTGATAATATTACGGCCTTGGATGCTGTTGGTCCATTTGAGGTATTATCGAGAATCCCCGCTGTAGAAATATTTTTTGTTTCAAATGAAACCGGTCTAAAAACTTCCACGGGAGGATTAAAACTACTTGCCGAACATTCCATTAAAGATTTTACACGTGCAGATATACTTTTAATTCCGGGTGGAAAAGGGGTTGATGATCTGCTTGAAAATAATACAATTTTAGAATGGATTAAACA
Source organism: uncultured Ignavibacteriaceae bacterium (assembly GCA_964448105.1). Classification (GTDB taxonomy): domain Bacteria; phylum Bacteroidota; class Ignavibacteria; order Ignavibacteriales; family Ignavibacteriaceae; genus CAVQBP01. Next base: position 46,457 of record CAYUVK010000006.1, on the reverse strand, counting down.
GGTGCATAAATCTACCAAGTATACAGCATCGGTTTGCACCGGTTCACTGCTTCTGGGTGCAGCAGGAATTTTAAAAGGATTAAAAGCAACAACTCATTGGAATCATATTGAAAGGCTTAATAAATATGATGCGGAAGTTGTGGATGAGAGATATGTTCAGGACGGAAAAGTAATTACTTCTGCAGGTGTATCGGCAGGAATAGATATGTCATTAAAATTAGTTCATCTTATTAAAAATGAAACTCTTGCAAAAGCTCTTCAGCTTGCAATCGAATATGATCCGGCTCCGCCTTTTGATGCAGGATCACCTTCCAAAGCACCAAAGGAATTAGTTGAATTGGTTAGAAATGCGAGTTCACGGAAACAAAACTAAGAATATGATATATTATAATTTTATAAATTTTTTTTAGTAAAATATAACATTAAATATTCTTTTGAACTTATATTAGCTCTTCAAATTATCATCAAAATTATAAGTTCTCTTATCAATAATTCATAATTGATCGAGAGAATTATTTAATAATTTTTTTCATTTTTAAGAAAATTTTATATTGATGACACCATACATTGCATATATGCAAATTGGCACTTATATTGATATTCTTAAGAGATTATGAAAAAGAAAATCGCTGTTATATCGTTAATTTTACTATTCTTTGTTTCTACAACTGGATTACCATTATCTGTTAACCTATGCACAATGATGGATGAATCCCGGTCAGAATCATGTGAAATGCATTCAAAAGATAATGCATGTGAAAATGAAAACCACCCGGTTTCAATAAAAACTGAATTCAATAAAGAAGATTGCTGTAAAACGGAAATAGTTGATAAGTCCATCTCCGATAAATATTTACAGGTAGATGTTCATAAACATAACCTGAATCAAATCATTATTGTAATCATAAATTTTAACTTGTCAGAAAGTAATAATTTATTCACAAATTCAGTTAAATATTTTAACGATATATCTCCTCCAACACAATTTAGTAACCATATCTATCTTGACAATTCAATTCTCTTAATCTGATCTTAACCATCTCTTCGATTCTATAGGATTTTTCTGTCTTTGAAAAATCTTCTCATGTTGTTCATTATTTCTTTCAAAAAGATAAATATATCTGTTAAGGAAAATATCTATGATTAATATAAAAAATATATGTCTATTCATTTTATTGAGTATTATTCCATTAACCATTTTTGCTCAGCAAAATACTCTTGATTCTTTGATAAGCCAGGCATTAAATGTTAGCCCAAAGCTTAAAATGCTGCAATCAAAATATTCGGCCGCAGAAAGCTATATAAATATCAATTCAAACCTGCCGGATCCAATGCTTACTCTAGGTTTAGCAAATTTACCAACCAACTCATTTTCTTTTACTCAAGAACCGATGACAGGTAAAATTATTGGATTAAGCCAGGCAATTCCTTTTCCGGGGAAATTGGGTTCTATGGCTGATGTAACTGAAAAAGGTGCTGAAATTGTAAAGCAGGAAGTAGATGATGCTAAAAATGAAATAATAAAAAATGTCTCTCAAAATTATTACGAATTGATTTATGTTCGGAAAGCAATTGCCGTTGCAAATGAAAACTTAAAATTGCTCAATGAGATAGCTAAAGTTGTCAGGATAAATTATTCGGTTGCAAAAGCAAGCCAGCAGAATTTGTTCAAAGTTGAATTAGAAATAACCAATTTGAACGATAAAATAGAAGAATTAATAAATAAAGAGAACTCAGTTACCGCTGTGATAAATGCCCAGTTGTTGAGATCTCAAGATGTTCCTATTATTACAGGCAATCTTCCTGCAATCCAATATTATAAATTTTCTCAGAAACAGCTTGATTCATTAGCTGTGCAAAATAGACCATTTCTTACCGGGATTGAATTAGCAAGGGAAAAAGCCGAACTGCAGGAAAAGCTGGCAAAGTATGATTTCCTTCCGAATTTTAACGTTTTAGTTCAATATTCCCAAAGAGATAGAATAGCAAAAACAAATACACCTCTTGCAGATTTTACTTCATTTATGGTAGGTATATCTCTTCCTCTTAATTACGGCGGAAAAGTTTCCTCAAAAGTTGAAGAGACGGAAGCAATGCAGGATATGTATCGTGAACAATATAATCTCTCCTTGCAAATGCTTAACGGCAATTTTGGGACAGCGGTTTCAAAGTTAAACTCTCTGAAGGAAAGAATTAGATTAGTTGAAGAAGCTCAACTGCTTCAGGCACAACAAACATATTCAGCGGCTCTATCCAGCTACCAGGTAGGTCAAATTGATTTTATAAATGTGATTGATGCACAAAATAAATTGTATCAGGTGGAAACAAGTTTATACAGGTTAAAAACAGATTATCTAAAAGAGATTGAAGAATTAAAATTCTTAACAGGAACAAGTTTAAGTAAATAATATAGTCTAAAGCCTATTAAATTGGAGAATAATAAAGTGAAAATACAAAACATAATTATCGGAATACTAGTAATAATAATAGCGGTGATTTCATATCTATGGCTTAGAAGTTCAGGTAATAATAGTTCTTCTGCTATGAATAACAGTTCCACACAAACGGCACAAAAAGAGAGAAAAGTTCTCTACTGGCGTGCTCCCATGAATCCAAGCGAGGTTTATGATCACCCGGGGAAATCAAAAATGGGAATGGATTTGGTACCGGTTTATGAAGATGAAGCTTCAGGAAATGGTATAGTAACTATCAGCGGTGCAGTTCAGCAAAATATGAATGTAAAAACTGCTGTAGTTGAAAATAAAGATTTAAGTTCCCAGGTAGTTACAAATGGTATACTCACTGTTAATGAGCAGAATGAATATATGGTAACTACAAGAGTAAGCGGCTGGGTGCAGAAGCTTTATGTTAATTATACCGGGCAAGTAGTAAATAAAGGTGAAAAATTGATGGATATTTATTCTCCTGAACTTGTAGCCGCAGAACAAGAACTATTGACAGCACTTTCTTATCAATCTACTGTAAAAAATTCTACCATTAGTGAAGCTGCAGCAAGCGGGGATGAATTATTAAAGAACGCTGTTAGAAAATTGGAATTACTTGAAATCCCTGAAAGTGAAATTGAAAGGATAAAAGAGACAAAAGTTGTAAAAACCTATATGACTCTTTATGCCCAGCAGGGTGGAACAGTTATAATGAAGAATGTTGTAGAGGGTCAGAAAGTTATGGCTGGTGCTTCTTTGCTGCATATTGCAGACCTTTCGAATTTATGGTTAACAGCAGATATTTATGAATATGAATTGCCTAAAGTAAAATTGGGTTCACGTGCTGATATTACTTTTAATTTTTTACCGGGGAAAACTTTTAAGAGTAAAATTTCTTTTATCTATCCGACTCTTGATAACAAAACAAGAACAGTAAAAGTCAGGTTTGATATTCCTAATTATAATAATGAATTGAAGCCTTCGATGTTTGCTAACATAGTTATAAAAGGAAAAAGTCTTGGAAATTATCCTGCTGTTCCCGAACAGGCTGTGCTGAGAAACGGTCAAAAAAATATTGTAATACTCGATCTGGGTAATGGTAAATTCAAACCTATGGAAATAACTCTTGGTGATTATTCCAATGGTTATTACCAGGTTCTAAAGGGAATATCTGCAGGGGAAACAATTGTAACATCCGCACAATTCCTAATCGATTCGGAAAGTAATCTGAGAGCTGCTTTGTCACAATTTAGTAGCGCCGCTAAAAAAGATACGACGAAAATGAAAAATGATAATGTGAATTCGATGAAAGATATGGACAAAAAAGATAACACTGAAATGACTGATCCGCGGATAAGAAAAGGCACAATCGATCTTTCTGCAATTGATAAAAATAAAGATGGAAAGCTTTACGAAGATATAATGGACTGGAATGTTATTTCCGATGAACCGGGAACATGTCCTTTGTGTGGAATGACACTAAAGGAATTCACTATTAAAGAAGTAAAAGAGAATTTAAAAAAGAATGGATTTGAGTATAAAGACTAATACAAGATTTATCTGAAGGTTAAATATGATGAGTAAAATAAAAAATAACTTAAGTAATTGTTTAGGAATATACTGCGAGTTGTCATTTCGACCGAGGGGAGAAATCTCAATAAAAGCAAAAGATTTCTCAGTCGAGGACTCCCTCGAAATGACAACAGAAATTTATTTAACAGTTTCTTATAGTGGTCAAGCTCAAAAAAAATTTTGGAGAAATTAAATGACAACAGGTAATCCAGCTAAAGACGGAATAATTGCCAAAATAATTGAATGGTCAATTAATAATAAAATACTGGTAATAATATTAACTGCTGCACTGATATTCGGAGGCATATGGGCGATTGAAAATACTGCTGTAGATGCTATACCTGATTTAAGTGATGTGCAGGTAATCATATTTACAAAATATCCCGGGCAAGGCCCGCAAATAGTTGAAGACCAGGTAACCTACCCGCTTACATCTAAAATGCTTTCTGTTCCTTACGCAAAAGACGTTCGGGGATACTCATTCTTCGGCTTTTCAATGGTTTATATAATATTTGAAGATGGAACTGATTTGTACTGGGCAAGAAGCAGGGTGCTTGAATATTTAAGTTCAATGCGAAGTTCACTCCCTGAAGGAGTATCGCCTGAGTTAGGTCCGGATGCTACAGGCTTAGGATGGGTTTATGAATATGCACTTAAATCTAACAAACGGAGTTTGCAGGAATTACGCTCAATACAAGATTGGTTCTTAAAATATGAACTATCAGCTATTCCGGGTGTATCTGAAGTTGCAAGTGTCGGTGGATTTGTAAAACAATACCAGGTGAATGTTGATCCTACAAAATTAGCTTCTTACAATATTCCGCTCGGTAAAGTTAAAATGGCAATAAAACAAAGCAACAATGATGTCGGCGGCAGGTTAATGGAAATGGGTGAAACCGAGTTTATGGTAAGAGGTTTGGGATATATAAAAAGTGTTGATGATTTGAAAAATATTGCTATTGGAAAAGACCCAAGCACTGGCACACCAATTTATTTAAAAGATGTTGCAAATATTGATATAGGACCCGAATTACGAAGAGGAATTGCAGATCTTAATGGTGAAGGTGAAGTAGTAGGCGGAATTGTAATTCAAAGGTATGGAGAAAACGGGCTTGCGGTTATCAACAAAGTTAAAAAACGATTGCAGGAATTGAAGTCTTCACTTCCATCTGATGTTCAGATTGTTCCTGTGTATGACAGAAGTCAACTGATACATAAAGCGGTTGATAATCTAGGTGATAAATTAATGGAAGAAGGTTTAATTGTGGCTTTAATAATTATTATTTTCCTTCTTCACTTCCGAAGCTCTCTCGTTGCAATTTTTACTTTGCCAACTGCTGTACTGGCAGCTTTGCTTGTTATGAAATTACAGGGTTTGAATGCAAACATTATGTCGCTCGGCGGTATCGCAATAGCAATTGGTGCAATGGTTGACGCTGCAATAATAATGGTGGAAAACTCCCACTCGCACATTTTGCATAACCAGCTTTTGCCGGAAGGGAAAAGAAGACCGCACTGGGCTGTGATTCTTGAATCTTCAAAAGAAGTTGGTCCTTCAATATTTTATTCACTTTTAGTAATCACAGTCTCCTTCATTCCTGTATTTACACTCGAGGCACAGGAAGGAAGATTGTTCAAACCTTTGGCATTTACAAAAACATATTCGATGGCGGCAGGTGCAATACTCGCAATTACAATAGTTCCTGTCTTAATGGGGTACTTCATACGTGGTAAAATGAAAAAGGAAGAGGACAATCCTGTAACAAGGTTTTTAATGAATGTCTATCATCCTATTGTAGATTTTGTTTTGAAAAAAAGATGGTGGGTAATTATTCTTTCTATATTAATAGTAATTGTTTCTTACATCCCTTTTTCGAAGCTCGGTTCGGAATTTATGCCGCCGTTGTACGAAGGTGATTTACTGTATATGCCGACTACATTGCCGGGAATTTCAATTACAAAAGCGAAAGAATTGTTGCAGCAGACTGATAAAATCATTAAAACATTTCCGGAAGTTAAATCAGTATTTGGAAAAATAGGACGCGCTGAAACTGCTACAGATCCTGCACCATTATCAATGATTGAAACAACAATACAATTAAAACCTGAAGATGAATGGCCGGAGGGAATGACAAGGGAAAAGCTTGTTGAAGATTTAGATCAAGCTGTAAAAATACCTGGACTTACAAACGCATGGACAATGCCAATCAAAACAAGAATCGATATGCTTTCAACCGGTATTAAAACTCCGGTAGGAATTAAGATTGCCGGACCGGATTTGAAGGTATTGCAGGATATCGGTAAAAAAATTGAAGAAGTGACACGAACAATACCGGGTACACGTTCCGTTTATGCTGAAAGATCTGCCGGCGGAAATTATGTTGATTTCGATATTGATAGAAATGCTATTGCAAGATATGGTCTTACAGTAGCTGATGTTCAAAATGTATTTATGTCGGCTGTAGGCGGAATGAACATTACACAGACAGTCGAAGGATTGGAGCGTTATCCCGTAAATCTTCGTTATCAAAGAGATTATCGTGATAATATTGATGCTTTAAAACGTGTGCTTGTTCCATTATCAGGCGGCGGAAATATTCCCCTAGAAGAACTTGGCAATATTGTAGTCAAGAAGGGCCCGCCGATGATTAAATCGGAAGATGCGCGGCCTAATTCCTGGGTTTACATTGATATAGAAAATATCGATGTAGGAACTTATGTTCAAAATGCACAGAAAATAATAGCACAGAAAGTAAAGCTTCCTCATGGCTATTCATTAATTTGGAGCGGACAGTATGAATACATGGAAAGAGCTGCTAAAAAGCTTGCCACAGTTCTCCCGCTGACTTTATTGATAGTATTACTGCTCCTTTACTTTAATACGAAATCATTCATCAATACAGGAATAATTATACTTGCCCTTCCGTTTTCAATGGTGGGAGCAACATGGTATTTATTCCTGGCAGGCTACCATCTTAGCGTTGCTGTCTGGGTTGGTATAATAGCATTACTGGGTGTAAGTGCTGAAATGGGAGTTGTTATGCTGCTCTACCTGGAAATCTCTTATGAAAATATGAGGAAGCAGGGATTGTTAACATCACTTGAAAAACTTAAAGAGGCAATCTTCCAGGGAGCAGTCAGAAGAATACGTCCTGTTATAATGACGGTAACCGTGCTGCTGCTTGGTTTGTTACCAATCCTTATCGGACACGGATCGGGCTCCGATGTAATGAAAAGAATTGCCGCCCCGATGTTCGGCGGTATAATCACAGCCATGATAATTCAGCTCGCATTCTATCCGGCTATCTTTTATGTAATAAAGAAAAGACAGGTATTAAAAATTGCTAATCAAGCTAAAAGTGAAGGAAATTAATATGAAAAAAATAATTGCTTACATTCGGCATGAAAAAGCCGATATCGTAATTGAAAAATTAGAAGAAGCAGGTGTAAAGGGAATGACTCTACTTGATGCTAACGCACTTGCTGAGTGGGCGGATCCTGAAGCTTTTAGCTTTTCTATTGAGTATGTTCAAAAATATACCAAAGTGGTTAAGATAGAATTGGTTTGCAATAACGAAGAAAGTGACAAATTAGTTGATGTTATTTCGAAATATGCACATACAGGTAAAAGCGGCGATGGGTGGATTTTTATTTCTCCTGTTGAAAAAGCTGTGCGTATTAAAACTGGAGAAACAAATGATTTTCAGAATTTATAAAAATTAATACAAGGAGGTATAAAATGTTCAATAATATAAGCAAAACTTTTCTTTTAGTTTTTGTGTTTACATTCAGCTTTGCAGTTCTTTCATTAGCACAAGAAAAAATGGATAGCTCAATGAATCATAAAACTATGAAAATGATGGAACATAAAATGAATATGGAAAGTGATTCTAACAAAGTTATGAATATAGATACAACAAAAAATGTTAAAGACTCTATCGTTAGAGAGGGTGTAATTGATTTAAAAGCAATTGATGAAAATAAAGACGGGAAAGTATACCAGGATGTAATGGATTATAATGTAATTTCAGATAAACCGGGTAAGTGCCCGCTTTGCGGAATGACTTTGAAAGAAGTATCACTTAAAAGAGCAAAAGAAATACTTTTGAAAAGCGGCTTCAAAGTAAAAGGTTTAAAGTAATTCTCTTTAATATATGTGATTATCTAAAAGATACGGCAAATTATTTTTAATAAAGGAGAAAATATGGAACTAGTTGTAGGTTTTGTTTTTATTGGCTTGGTAGTTATTGCCGGTTATAAAAAATTTATGAAAACAAGTGAAGGAAAAGATTGCTGTAAATAAATAGGCATTAAACCCTTTAAGGCATAGTATAGTTAAGAATGATCATTAAAAATATATAAAAGAAAATTAGAATTATATAACGCAATATGTTATCAGGAAGTATAAATTTGTTACGTAAGAATTAAGTCAATAAGATCCTAATTGAAAGGAGAATGATAAAATGAAATTAAAAGTTTTAATACCTGTTTTGGTTGTTGTAGTATTCGGTTTTTCATTACTTTTTGCCCAAGGCAACTCAATTAAGCAGATGCTTCAAAATAAAGAAAACCAGGACGAAGCAATTACTACAATTATCAACAATCCGCAGATGATGCAGAATTTCATGAATCACATGGCCGACAATTCAAGTGCAATGAACAATATGATCGGGTGGATGATGAATAACCGGAATACCCGTCATATGATGATGAATGGAATGTTCTCAAAAGCAAATCGTGATTCAAGTCTAACCAATTACATGTATAACATGATGAATAATTATCCGCAGATGTGGGGCTGGATGCAGAATATGATGAACGGGAATGGAATGATGCACCAAGGTATGATGATGGGAAGAAGACAAAATTAAATAGTATCCCTCAATATGGTAAGATCATTCCCGCAAACAGTTTCCGTAATGTGGGAATGACTTTTTATTTATTAATGTGATTAAATTGTTTTATTAACTTTATATTTATTCCGTCCCACTGTTATAAGGAAAATAGGTTTGTTAAATGACTCTCTAAATTGTAAATTATTAAAGTAAAATTAATTTAAATATTTTTGTGTTTATACTCCTATTTAGCCTGATAATCATATTAGTAATTTAGTAACAAACCATCAAAAGCTATGAAAACTCTTAAAGAAATAGAGTTTATATTGAATACTCATAAGAAACAATTATTTTCTAAATATCCTATTAAATCAATCGCTATCTTTGGTTCTTATGCAAGAAATGAACAAGAGGATGGAAGCGATTTGGATATAATGGTTGAGTTCAAAGACAAAATTGGAATCCAATTTATTGATCTTGCAGAAGAAATTGAAAATCTTATAGGATTTAAAGTTGATTTAGTTTCAAGAAATGGAATAAAGGAAAGGTATTATAAAGTAATTAAATCGGATCTAATTTATGTCTAAGCGAGATATACTTTTATTGCTTGAAGATATGATTGAATCAGCTATGAAAATCAAAAGCTATACAAGCGAATTAAATTTTGATTCGTTTCAAAAAGATGAAAAAACAATGGATGCAGTTGTAAGAAATTTTGAAATAATAGGAGAAGCCGCTAATAGAATTGATCCTAAATTCAGGCAAAATAATCCTAATGTTGAATGGGAAAGAATTAGGGGATTTAGAAATCGCATTATTCATGATTATTTTGGTATTGATTATAAAATAGTCTGGGCTATAATTGAAGATGATTTAGACAAACTGATTGATCAATTAAAAAATATCAAATCCATTTATACTAGTTCAACTTCTAATGAATAGGATTATCAAAAGCTTTTCGGAATGAATTTCTAAAATTTAATAAATCTTACAATGAAGTTTAACGGATGAGTAAAATGAAATGACTGATGATCAGGTAAAAAATTTATCCCTCTTAAATAAATACCAGGCACTACTTATTGAGAATGATAAATTAAAAGCTGAAAATAAAATACTAAAAGAAAAGCTTGACATTCTCAATTATTCAAAGGAAACTTTAAATGAATTAGAATTACCGGATATTTCTGTTAATGATAAGGAAGAAATTTGTCCAGATATTTCAGCTCAACCAACCCATGAACTTTCTAGAAAATCAATAAATCGATACAGTAAACCCGGGGAAAAGATAAAACTTTTTATGTCTCTCTTTAAAGGACGAGATGATGTGTTTACTAAAAGATGGCAGAATAAAAATGGTAAGTCAGGTTATTCACCTGTTTGTTTTAACGAGTGGAAGCCAGGAATATGCAACAAGCCGAAAATAAAATGCTTCGAGTGCAATAATAAAGCTTTTGAACCTTTAACTGAAAAAGTAATTGAAGAGCATCTTAAAGGAAATGTTGTTGCAGGAATATACCCTATGTGTATTGATGAAACTTGCTACTTTTTAGCAATCGATTTTGATAATGAAGAATGGAAAAAAGATATTTTTGTATTAAGAAATATATGTATAGATTTTGATCTCCCTTTTGCAGTAGAACGTTCCCGTTCGGGAAATGGTGCTCACGTTTGGTTCTTCTTTGAGAAGAGTATACCTGCTTCATTAGCAAGGAAATTCGGAACATCTTTATTAACCTATTCAATGAATAGAAGGCACGAAATCAAATTCAAATCTTATGATAGATTTTTTCCCAATCAAGATTTAATGCCAAAAGGAGGTTTCGGGAATTTGATTGCACTTCCTTTGCAGAAAGAATCAAGAAAGAAAGACAATAGTGTTTTTATTAATGAACAATATGAACCTTATACTGATCAATGGGAATTTTTGAGTTACATAAAGAAGTTGTCAGAAGACAAAGTTGAATCTATCATTGTAAGACTTTCTGCAGCAAACGGGAATGAATTAGGAGTATTAAGAAAAGATACCGAAGAAAATCAAAAACCATGGGAGAGAATCAAAACGCCACAGCTAACTAGGGATGACTTTCCCCAAAATATAGAGCTTATAAAAGCAAATATGATATATATTTTCAAAGAAGGTATTTCTCAAAAGGCATTGAATGTTTTAAAACGGTTAGCTGCATTTAAGAATCCTGAATTTTATAAAGCCCAGGCAATGCGAATGCCAACATATAATAAGCCAAGAATTATATCATGTTCTGATGAAACGGAAGAATTTCTTTGTTTGCCGAGAGGGTGTGAAGAAGATATTTACATTATATTAGATAAATTTAATATTGAGATTAAAGAAGTTGATAAAACCAATCATGGTAGAAATATAAATGTTGTGTTTAAAGGAGTATTAAGAGATGAACAGTTATCTGCAGTAAATAAATTATTAAAATATGAAAATGGCGTATTAGCCGCTGCCACAGCATTTGGTAAAACTGTAATTGCAGCTAAATTAATTTCTGAAAGAAAAATAAATACACTTGTAATAGTTCATAGAAAACAATTACTTTCACAATGGATATCAAGATTATCTGAGTTTTTAAATATAGAAGAAGAATTACCTGAAATTAAGAAAAAACGAAATAGACAAAATCGACAATCGCTAATAGGACAAATTGGAGGAGGCAAAGAGAATTTAACTGGTATCATTGATGTTGCAATCATGCAATCTTTAAACAAAGGAAAAAGTATTTTAGATGGCATCAATAATTATGGGATGATAATTGTAGATGAATGTCATCATATTCCTGCCTTCAGTTTTGAACAAGTCCTTAAAAATGCTGATGCAAAATATGTTTACGGATTAACAGCAACACCTACAAGATCAGATGGACATCATCCAATTATTTTTATGCATTGCGGACAGGTAAGATTCAAAGTCGACGCAAAGATACAAGCAGAAAAAAGACCATTTGAACATTATGTTATCCCAAAATTTACAGGTTTTAATATTCCAATTGATAAAGAAGTCCAATCAGGAGCAAAACAATTTACAATTCAAGAAATTTATTCAGAATTAACAGTTGATGAAATGAGAAATCAACTTATAGTTAGTGATATTATTAAAAATTACGAAAGCGGTAGAAATTCTCTGGTATTAACTGAAAGAACCGACCATGTGGAAATGCTTGTGAAAAAGTTAAACGAAAAAATTCCGGATGTAATAACCTTAACTGGTAAAATCGGAGCAAAGAAAACCAAAGAAACTCTAAAAAGAATATCCGATGTTTCTTTGAATAAGCAATTAACTTTGGTTGCAACCGGCAAATATATCGGAGAAGGATTTGACGAACCAAGGCTTGATACTCTGTTTCTGACATTACCAATATCATGGAAAGGTACTTTACAGCAATATATTGGAAGGCTTCACAGGCTGCATGAAAATAAAAAAGAAGTTCAAGTTTATGATTACATAGATATTCATATAAGGATGCTTGAGAAAATGTACAACAAGAGGCTTAATGGTTACGCTTCGCTTGGATATAAAATAAAAGGTGAAGTCCTGCCAGACGGGACAGTTGAAACTGCTAATTTTATTTTTGATAAAAATAGCTTTTTACCGGTTTATAACAACGATTTAATAAATGCTCAAAGGGAAATCTTTATAATTAGTCCGTTTATTACAAGAAGACGTGTTGAACAAATGTATCAATATTTTAATAAAGCCATAATCAAAAATGTTAAAATAAATATTATGACAAAGCCTTATGAAGATTATAGGGAAGGGAATAGATTAATTGTGTACCATACTTTGGATGGTTTGAAAAATGAGGGTATCAATTTATTATTGAAATCAAACATACATCAGAAATTTGCAATAATTGATCGACGGATTGCCTGGTATGGAAGCATAAATCTTCTGAGTTTTGGGAATTCTGAAGAAAGTATAATGAGGCTTGAAAGTTCGAATGTTGCAAATGAACTGATAAAAAGTTTAAATCTTAATTCTCTATGATATTTTATTCAAATTATTCAAATTAAAATCAGTTTAATTTACTCTTACCATATGGTTTTCTTCTATTAGCTCTTCCAATGATGGCGGCAGAAAAATCATTTGGTTTTGTTCATATGACTTGAATACCTGCTTGCTTGACTTTTTCTTTTTTCGGTTACATTATAATTTTCATTTCCTTCAACTTGAGCAAACCAGATGCCCGACTCCTCCTCCTCTAAAGAAATAATATGCTTATTGTTAAAATAGCTGTAACCTCTTTTAAGAATTTCAGAAGGGATTTGTTTTTCAAAATCTTTTAAATTCATAATCATAAATTATTTTATCCCAAATTTGTCATTAGGGAAAATTTCTAATGGCCGTCATTAGAAAAAACATTAGATAACTTATTTGAATAGAATAAGTTAGACTCGTTACAGGCTTTATGGAGCACTGTAATTAAAACATACAATTTTTGATAACAATATTATTTTGTAAGTAGCAAAAATTCATCGTTTTGCTAATTATCTCTTATTTTCTAATGACAAATCTGGGTTTATTTTTACTAAAAGGCAACCAGCTTTTCCATGGAAAATGTTACCTTCTTCCTCCAAAGTGGAAATATACATACCATGGGGAAAATCAATAGTATACAGAATACCAATTATGTATTTTAATAATTTTTATATTACCATTTGATTTAATTTCTCTAAACAGATAATTTGCAATGAAAACTGATTACAGAAAGCGGGGCTTAATGTCTGTTCCTAACAGAATAACTGAACTTGTCGAACTCTTCGAAAGAAGTGATGATAAAAGAAGAGTTGGGGAAAAGAAAAGATGACATCTTTTCGAATACCTTGGTAACAACTTGAAAGATGTCATCTTTTGGCAGATTAATAATGAAAAAAATAAATTATTACATACCTTTGTACAAAGATAAAGTATACCATATATATAACCGTGGTAACGGTAATGAAAAGATTTTCTTTAATGAAGATAATTATTACTATTTTCTTCGACAGTATTATAAATATCTTTCGGATTCTTTAGAGACATTTGCTTACTGCTTACTTCCTAATCACTTTCACCTACTTGTAAGAGTAAAAAACAATCAACCTGCGATTGTGAGTGAAAGATTCAGAAAGTTCTTTATTTCGTATTCGATGTCAATTAACATACAAGAAAAAAGAAGGGGGAATCTTTTCCAAAGGGGCTTTAAGAGGAAGATTATAGATAATGAAAATTATTTTTATTCAGCTGTATATTATATACATGCCAATCCTGTTCACCATAATATTGTAGGAGACCTAAGAAATTATAAGTTCAGTTCATATAAAATATTAGCTGGAAATAATGAAACAAGATTGAGCAGAGATATAGTAATTGAATGGTTTGGTGGGAAAAGTAATTTCATCTGCTTTCATTCTGATATGAAAAGGGATTATTTTAGTGATAATTATTTAATTGAAGATGAAGTTGGGGAAAGGAAAAGATAGACATCTTTTCGTATATCTGGATAGCAACTTGAAAAATGTCATCTTTAATAAACCCCCAAGAAAAAACTGTACTCCAAAGGCAAATAGATGCTACAGATAAACAAATCGACCAATTAGTTTATCAGCTTTACGGCCTAACCGAAGAAGAAATAAAAATTGTGGAAGGGGAAACTTAATTTGTTTTCTTTTGATATAGATTCTATTATTAAAATAATAGGCATCGCTTCTTTTTAGTAAATTATAAAAATTATAAAATCATTTACACCAAAAAACTTTGCTTAGTATTCCTTAAATTTACCGGTTGAAATCTAATTACCCGTCAAAATTTTTTGATTCTGTAAATATTAGTGTTTGACAATGATGTTTGCGGCTGCAATTAAACCTGGGCTGATATTTTGGTTAATGATATATCTTTTACTTAATTTTAATTAGCATTTTGGAGTTTGAAATAAAAAATCTTTTAATTGCTCATAAAATAAAACATATTTTAATAGTATTTGCTTTTAGTTGTCTGCTTGCGAATAACTATTCATACCCGCAGGATAAAAACAACCATATTAATCATCACATGAATGATTCGACTTTAATGCACAGGCAGCATATGATACATACCGAAAGTCACATGGTAATGCCATTTGATATGAATAAAGTCACCCACTATTTCATTAAAAACGATGCTGGTGGTGTTTTAATGATAAAAACAAAAAATAAAAAAGATACCGCACAGGCAGCATTGGTACAAAGCCACTTAAAAAAAGAATGTAAATTATTTTCAAAAGCGGATTTCAGAGATCCTAAGACTCTTCACGGAATGAATATGCCCGGTTTAAAAGTTTTATCCGGATCAAAAGGTGAGTTTGATGTCAAGTTTAAAAAATTGTCTGATGGAGCGAAACTTACATTTGCTTCAAAAGATTCTGTAATAGTAAATGCAATTCACGTTTGGTTTGACGCTCAGTTAAGAGATCACGGCAGTGATGCAAAAAGCCGGTTAGATTGAAAATAACAATATAGGAAAACTATTGAGTAAGTGAATTTATATTGATTTTTTAATATCGGATTATTTATTCCAATAATCAAATATCGAACATCGAGAATCCAGCATCAAGTAGCAATCATTTTCCTTCCCACGATTCCATAATGATACGGCGGCAGTGAAATGACATCACTGTTAATTGTAAAGCCGGCCAATTTCATCCATTCGATACATTGTTCCGGTTTTGGCCTTATATCCATTGAAGGACCTCTTGGAGTTGTCGGAGAGTAAATCCAGTGAATGATGCCAATCTTTCCTCCCGGTTTTAAAATTCTGAAAGCTTCTTTTAATAATTCAACCGGTTTTTCAGCATGGAGTATATTGAACATCATTGCATAATCGATTGAATTATCATTTAATAAAGTTCCTTCTTTGACAAAATCAGTTTCATGAATAATTACATTAGATAATTTTTCTTCTGTTACTCTTTGAGACAAACGGTAAGTCACCTCTTCATCAATATCATAGGCATGAATTTTCCCTTTAATAATCTTTGCTGCAGGAATAGCAAAAGTTCCGTACCCTGAACCAAATTCAACTGCACTATTGATTTTATTATCTAATTGAAGCCGGTAGAAAATATCCTGAATATTAAAAAAAGTTTCCCAGTATTTTTCTTCCGGCATCCCGCTTTCACGTATTTTCATGGAATATTCATTGTTTAACTAAACTGCAAATATATTTAACATTTTTAAATTATTACTTAAATAGAATTTTTAATTCCGGATTTAAAAGGATTTGTAAATGGCGCTAATTTAATAAAAGATCAAGTTCAAAAGGGTTACCTGTAAATGAAAATATTTATAGAATTTAAATTGTTGATATATATCTCTTTCAATTTCAAAACAATTCAATTCGAATTAGTAATTGCCCAGTATAACTTATCTTTGATCCATAACGTTTGAATATTGGCATTTACCACTTAAATTATTTTCCTAAAATTAATAAAATATTTTAAGAAGAATAATGAAAATCATTTTATCAATATTATTCACAATTATTGGGTTGGGCATATTAGGCATCATTTTTATTTATTCAGGCCTATATAATGTAAGTGCAATAAAACCTGAAACAGGAATCTCCAAATGGGTTTTAGAAACTACCAGTGATAATTCAGTTGAGCATCATTCCAAAGGTATTAAAGTTCCGGATCTAGATGATCCGTCTATGATAAAAGAAGGTTTTGCACATTATAAGGAAATGTGTGAAAGCTGCCATGGTGGTCCGGGAAAAGAAGAAACAGAACTGGCGAAGGGATTAAATCCACCTGCACCCGATTTAAGTGAATCCGGACAAGAAATGAGTGCAGAAGAATTGTTCTGGGTAACAAAAAACGGAATTAAAATGACAGGTATGCCGGCGTGGGGGAGAACCCATCCGGATGATAAAATTTGGGCAATTATAGCAGCAGTAAAACATCTTCATAATACTTCACCGGAGAAATATAATTCTTATACAAAAGAAATGGACGAAAAAGAAATAATGAAACAAGAAGAACAATCACACTCTAATGAAAATAAGATTCGTTATCATTAAAATGAGGGAATTTTAGAATGAACTCTACGAAAGAGCATGAAGGCCATTATATGAATCATAATCATCATAAGAACATCAATATTAAAAATGATAATCATGAACATGAAGAACATTCTCATCATGATCATCATTCACATATGATTGAAGACTTCAAAAAGCGATTTTGGATTTCATTAATAATCACAATTCCAATCCTTCTTCTCTCACCTCTGGTCCAGCAATTTCTCGGACTTAAAGAAGCATTACGCTTCAATGGCCATATCTATGTTTTGTTTGCGCTTTCATCTTTTACCTTTTTTTACGGGGGCTGGCCTTTCTTAAAAGGACTTTTTGATGAATTAAAAAAGAAACAACCCGGAATGATGACTTTAATCGCACTTGCAATTTCAGTCGCGTATTTCTACAGCAGCGCAGTTGTATTTGGAGTTAAAGGGGAAGTCTTTTTTTGGGAACTTGCAACTTTGATTGATATAATGCTGCTTGGGCACTGGATAGAAATGAAATCAGTGATGGGCGCTTCAAAAGCTCTTGAAGAACTTGCCAAACTTATGCCGGATGAAGCTCATAAAATTGATGAAAACGGAAATGTTTCTGATGTTCCGGTTTCCGAACTTAAGCACGCAGCTAAATTATTAATAAAACCTGGAGAAAAAATTCCTGCCGACGGAAAAATCTTTGAAGGCAAAAGTTCTATCAATGAAGCTATGATTACAGGTGAATCAAAACCAGTTTCAAAAGGTGAAGGTGATGATATAATCGGAGGATCCATAAATGGCGAGGGTTCAATAAAAATTGAAGTTGAGAAAATCGGTGAAGAAACATTTCTTTCACAGATAGTAAAGATGGTTAAGGAAGCACAGGAGAGCAAATCCAAAACTCAGAACTTTGCTAACAAAGCTGCTTTTTGGTTAACTATTGTTGCAATTGCTTCCGGTGCATTAACAATGTTTGTATGGCTTGTTTTTACCGGACAAAGTTTCAACTTCGCATTATCCAGGACCGTGACAGTAATGGTAATTACATGCCCTCATGCTTTAGGTTTAGCTATTCCTTTAGTTGTAGCGGTCTCAACTGCGCTTTCTGCAAAAAACGGCTTGCTAATTAGAAACAGAAATGCATTCGAACAGGCAAGAAATATTCAAGCAGTAATTTTTGATAAGACAGGAACTTTAACAAAAGGAGAATTCGGAGTAACAGATACAATTTCTTTTGATAATAAATATGATGAAAAAGAAATCTTAAAATATGCTTCTGCCGTTGAATCAGAATCTGAACATCCTATTGCTCAAGGTATTGTAAATTCTTTTAATGAAATAAACAAAGAAAAATTTGAAGTAAAAGAATTTAATTCGATTCCTGGTAAAGGTGCCGAAGGAAAAGTCTACGGGAGAAATGTTAAAGTTGTAAGTCCCGGATACCTGGAAGAAAATAAAATTGAAGTAAAAGGAAAAGATAAAATAGACAAACTTTCAGGCTTAGGTAAAACTGTTGTATATCTTTTAATTGAAAATAATTTAATTGGTGTCATTACATTAGCTGATATAATAAGAGAAGAATCTAAAGAAGCAATTAAGCAGCTTAAGGAAATGGGAATAAAACCAATGATGCTTACCGGGGATAACAAACAGGTTGCAAAATGGGTCGCTGATGAACTCGAACTTGATGAATATTTTGCTGAGGTTCTACCCGGCAAAAAAGCTGAGAAGATTAAAGAAGTGCAGAATCGTGGAATGATTGTAGCTATGACCGGTGATGGTGTTAACGATGCGCCTGCTTTGGCTCAAGCTGATGTTGGTATTGCCATAGGTACAGGAACTGATGTTGCTGTTGAAACTGCAGATATTATTCTGGTAAAAAATAATCCCCAGGATGTTGTCACTTTAATAAAATTTGCCCGGGCAACATATAAAAAGATGATTCAAAATTTAATTTGGGCAACCGGTTATAATGTTATTGCTATTCCGCTTGCTGCGGGTGTTTTGTTTTCAGCCGGAATAATTTTAAGTCCTGCTATTGGTGCGGTTTTAATGTCGATAAGTACAGTTATAGTTGCAATAAATGCTAAATTGTTAGAAATCTAAAATGAGTCTGAGTGTCTATTAAGACATTCCATATTTCCAGCCAATTTTTACTAGCTACCAGTGCATCGGGAAAGTGACTATTGCACCAACTATTAATTCGACTGAGCCGAATCCCGAAAAAGCTTGAGAATTTCCTATATTTCTCATGGCAATGTATTGGAAAATAAACGTTAAATATGTTTAAAATTGGCATAGAGTGATGGAGAAAGTATAATTTGACATCCTTTTTAATTTCATGGCAAATCAAAAATCTCAAAATTAAAATATGCGTAACTTCAGTTAATATTTTGGTAAGATTATTATTCGCTTGTTCTTTTTAATGTAAAATTCTTTACTAATATTTGAGTACCGCTGACAGTAATATGTTTAGATTCGGTTTCGTAAAACGGGTACCAGATTTTTAATTTATAATTACCCGGGGGAATATTTTTTATTTCATATTCTCCTATTTCATTTGTTTGTGCAAAAAAAGGATTTTGAAGTACGGCTATCCATGCTTGCATATAAGGGTGAACATCACAGAGTATTGTAACAAAACAATCTGCATTATTAAAAGTATATGAACGGGACTGGCCTTTAGGCCAAGTTCCAAGATTAAAGCTATCAGCACATTTTGTTGGTGTAAATACATTGTGCAGCACGCTGTCGCTATTTAAAAAGTCTACTGTTGTGCCTGCTAAAATTGGTAATATTTTTGGTATGAACATAAAATCTTTTTGATCCATGACTGCCGGTTTTTTAAGTGGAGCAAAAGAACCGTCAACATGTTCGATGAATACTAAAACTCCGGCGTTGCTTTTTGTTCCCTCAAGATTAATTTTACCTTTAATGTTACCAGCAGATGCAGTTTTGGTAAAAAGGATAGTCGACAAAAAAAAGATAAACAATGAACATAACTTAATATTCATAAAATGTACTTCTTTACTTATGATCGTCAGGCGTCAAAAAAATATGCCTTCACCGGTTTTTACGGTCAAAGTAAAGATACAACGATTTTATATCTGAAGGCAAGAGCTTCGGCAGAGATTTACCTTTTATATACAGATTCTTTTCCATTAACGGCAAATGATTCCACAATTCACTGAAAAAATAATCCATACTGTTAAAAGGTCCGATACTATTTATATCAGGAGCATCATATGAATTACCTGCACTATGACAACTGATGCATCCTTTCTGCTGAGTAAGCTGCTTGCCTTCTTCGACGGAACCTTTAATATCACCCCGGTTTTTAAAATACAGGTATGAAATGAGATTTGCCATTTCATCTCCCTCAAATGAAGGCCATGAAATTTTATTTTTCCTCATAACTTCTTCCATGTTTAAAGCATGATTCCACATTATACCGGCTATTTCCGTTACGCTCTTATTAAAATTAAAATTTGTTAAATCCGGTCCAATATGGTTTTGTACATGGCAATAACTGCACTTCTTACTTTCGAATAATTTTTCTCCTTTCAAAGGATTGCCTGGTGACATGTAATTTTTTTCCCGCTTTCCATAAGTACTAACTTCTGCTATATAAGACGATAGGTCGGCAAAATCATTATTTTTAAATTTCGGAATTTTAATACCGGAAATCTTTTGCATTTTCTGCATTTTGAGAGCATGATTCCACATTACTTGTGCCAGGTAAAGAGGTGTAGCATAAACTCCTATTGTATCAAGCCTAATTTTTTTCGCATTCCCTTCGCCGACTGAATGGCAATCACTGCATTTCATTTTAATAAAAAGTTCATGCCCCTTACTTACATTTCCATTGCTTCCTAAGTAACGCAGGAAATAAAGAAAGTAACGGAGATTACCAAAATCAGTGGTGTTAAATTTTTGATTATCAATTTTCTTTTTTTCCATTTCTTTAAACATATTAGGCGAGTGGTTCCACATTTCGGATATCAAATCATAATCACTTCCGAAAAAATTATGTGTTCCGAAATCGGGTGCAGTATGTCCACCGAATCCATTAATTGCATGGCAGTCAATACAACCCTTGCCCTCAAAGACTAATCGACCATCTAATGGATTTTCAGGCAGATTTTTTTTCTCTGATTGCTTCTGCTGAAAAAAAATATTTGGTGTAAATCCGTAATAAATGAATGTAGTAGATATTAAAGCAATTAAGAAGATAAAAAACAAAATTCTGATTTTCATTTATTACTCTCCTTTTTTCTTCCTTTGTATAATCCGACCAAAACATATGTTAAAATGCCTGCTAAAATCCAAAAAACAATAATTCCAAGAATACTTATAGCAATTGAAGCAGATTGATGATCATTAACTTCATAGGAGACTTGCACTAAATTAATTAACAGAAGTGTCATCCCTGATGCAAGCATCCATAAAAATGACAAAAGTACAGTTTGAATAAGAATATTTTTTCCGAAGATACTTTTTATTTTACTCAACATAAGTCCCTCATACAATTTCATTTCTTATATGACCTTTTGAAGGCAAATATTCGTGTAACCGTTCCGATACAGTTTTTACACTTTGTTCACGTCCCTCTTTGATCTCCCATATTGAAACCAAAGGAAATAGTTTTGAAAATCCCATAAATCCTAGAACAAATGCAGCAGTAGCAGCAAGAAGAAGTGATATTTCCGTTAAAGACGGGACATAAATTCCCGTTGGATAGGGAAGTCTTGGATTCGCCATAGATGGAACAATAATAATTAATCTTTCAAGCCACATACCGAGTACTACCGCTATTGATGTAAATAAAATTCCCCCAATGGTCTTAAGTTTTTTATTACTTAAAAAGACAACAGGAATGATAAAATTGCAAACTACCATAAGCCAGAAAAAGAAAGAGTAATTACCAACGAATTTATAGAGGAAAACACGCATTTCCGGCGGCTCATGCCCGTAAAAAGTAGTTAAGTATTCAGCAAATGTGAAATAAAACCAGAGCAGCGACATGACCAAAAGCAGCGTACCAAGATATCTAAAATGAATTTCTTTGAGATAATCTTGTAAATGGTAAGCTTTCCGGAATGCAATCATAACAATTATAAGTGCAGCTATACCTGAATAAATTGCACCCACAACAAAATAAGGACCGAAAATAGTGCTGTGCCAACCAGGCTGCAAAGTCATTGAGAATATCCATGAGATTACGGTATGAACCGAAACTGCAATTGGAATAACCATGACCATCAAAATATTTATTGCTCTTTCCAGAACATGTTTTTGTTTTTCGGTACCCTCGTATCCCCAGGATAATATTTCATAAATCTTATGAAATCTTCCGCCTCTATCTCTTAGCAGTGCAATGTCTGGAATTAATGGAAGATAAAGGTAAATTGTTGAAGCGGTAAAATAGGCGGTTATGCTGGTAACATCCCAAAGAAGCGGAGATTGTAAACGCCCACGTTCAAATATATGAAGTATCCTGTCCGGTCTGCCTAAGTCAATAATTGGATGAAGACCACCAATCAAAAGGACAATTCCAGTAATCACTTCTGCCATTCTAGTTATCGGCCTCCGCCATTCTGCTTTTGACAATCGTAGAATTGCAGATATAAGTGTTCCTGCATGTGAAATACCAATAAAGAAAACAAAGCTGATTATATAAAATCCCCAGCTTACAGGTTCGTTCATTCCGGTAACTCCAAGTCCGAATATGAGCTGACGGATATACATAAAAATGCCGAACAAAACTATGGCTGCTAAGGCGGCTGCAAAAGCATAGAAACCTTTTCCGGTGTGATATATAGGTCTAAATAATGTCTCATCTTCATCAACGAAGTTTTGATTGTTCATCTGAAAACCTTAATTATTGTATTGATAAATCGAAAATCTTCATTGGGATTTTTCGCTCAAGTAATAAACCTTCGGTTCCGTTCCCAGTTCTTCCTGTAACGTGAACTTTCTATAATCGTTCATTAATTTGGAAACATGACTGTTGGGATCATCCAGATCACCAAAATGAATTGCATGGGCAGGGCATACTTCTGTACATGCAGTAACATAATCTTCTTCCTGCATTTTTCTATGTTCAGCTTTTGACTTTTCCTTAGCTTTTTGTAATCGATGGATACAAAAAGTACATTTCTCAACTATACCTTTAGGTCGTACAGAAACATCAGTGTTATAGCATTTTTCATATTCAACAGGCTGTTCATCTTTATACCAGTTGAATACTTTTACTGTGTAAGGGCAGTTAGCCATGCAATACCTGCATCCTATGCACTGAGGATAAATTTGTGCAACGATTCCGTCGTCTCTTTTATAAGTTGCTCTTACCGGACATACTTTTATACAAGGGGGATCATCACACTGGACACAAAAAACTGGGAGACTTACAGGTCTAATTTCCGGGTAATTTCCCTCATGATTTGTCGTAAGCATTTTCATCCATTGCATAACTCTTCCCATTTCGGCATTTTCTTTTGAAACTATCTGAACGTTATTTTCAAGCTTGCAAGCGGTAACACATGCTTCACATTGATTGCACTTATTAAGATCAATAACCATCCCGTATCTAGGCATAATCTCTCCTAACTTGATTTTCTGCAAATTGTTTTTGATTTAATTTCACTTGTTCAGCCAACGAAGAATTTTTTAACGAAGAACCTTCAATCTCAATTAATGATTCGGAAAAAGAAGGTTTACCGGTTGGTTTATCAATTTTATTTTCTGAAAAAATTAGTGGGTTAACACCGCATGTGTCACCCAGAATCGTATGTCCTAATCCAAAAGGAATATCCAGGTTGCCCGGTACAACAGTAGGATTGTAAATTAAAACTGCCGGGAATTTTCCTTTGTTAGTTTTTAATATTACTTTGCTTCTATCACGCAGAGATAAACTGCGTGCCGTCACCGGGTTTATCTCAGCCCATAGTTGATAGAAGACAGACCAGTTGCTCCCGAACTGTTCTACAAGAACGGGATAAATGCTCATGTTCCCTTTATAGTCCAAGTTTCTTTTAAAGATGTTTAAATGTAGTTTATTCTTTGGTATGGAGTTCAATGAGTTCTTTGTCGTAAAAGATTCTTTATAAAACGCCGGTTTAAAATCAATTTTGGGATTGTATGGTTCTTTTTCCGCAAAAGGATCCCACCATCCTCCTGAATCCGTCAGGCTGTCCCAGAAATCATCAAAGCTGCCGAATTGTTCGGTCTGCCACCCGATTTTCCTTAATCCTTTCTCAATCACCGTCGGCTTATTTTGATCCATAAAAATACCTTCTCTGCCTGAGTAAATTTTCTTTGCTATCTGTGTGATATAATCTGAATAATTTTCATATTGAACTTTTGCTTCCGGTTTAATCTCCTTCATTAAAGATATTAGCACATCACCTGTATCAGAAGTTTTGAAAAAAGGTTCAACAACCGGCTGTTGTAAGGTAACAGCAGGTACTCCCATCGAATTGTTAAGCAGCAGGTCAAGCTTTTCTAAATTGCAGTGGTCTGGAATTATCAAATGCGCAAATGAAGAAGTTTCATCTACAAAGGAGGAGAAGCTGACAATAAAAGGAATGGAACTTAATTGTTTTTTCAGAGCTTCACTATCGGGACTATTGAACACAAAATTACTTCCGGATATTAGTAGAGCTTGTAGAGCGTTACTTTTTGAAAGCCGAGCCATCAAATTTGTAAAAGTTATATTGATCTCCCGGCTTTCATTTTGTAAAACTGATGATAAAAAACTATTCTTTATTTTACCAAAGCTGCGAAATCCTTTTAATGCATTTAAGGCAATTATAGCAAAGGCATTTTGTGTCCCGTTTGAATTATACAATACCGACTCATCAAAATAGGCAGCAGGTGATGATGCTTTTTCAAATTCTCTGCCTATCTCAATAATTTTCTCTGCAGGTATACCTGTTAACTTTGCCACTTTATCCGGTACATAATTTTCCAGCACATGATTTTTAAAATCGGTAAATCCGGAAAAGTTTTCCTCTAAAAAGCTTTTGTCATACTGGTCATCTTTCAATAAGACATATGCAACTCCCAATGCAAAATTTCCAAATAAAACAGGCTGAAGGGGTATCCATTCATCTAATTTAGCAACACCCGGTGTTAACTTTGGTTGAACAGTCGTAATCTTAAATCCTTTAGATCTGTATTCATTTATCTTTCTTGTAAAGTAAATAGGATTTTGAGAAATCTCGGTGAACTGTGCATCAAAGTTTAATATATAATCGCACTTATCAAAATCAATAAAATCCGGGGCATTACCTGCTGCTTTAAAAAACGGAAAAGAGCTTCCGTCACGGAAATTATCAATTATTAGATTTTTAAAACCAGTGGTATCAGAAAATTTCCGAAACAATTCAACTCGAAATTTTGACTCGGTTTGTGCAACAATAAAAACATCATCCTGCCTTTTGTTCGAAATAATATTCTTCAAATTATCAGAAATAATATTATAAGCTTCTTTATAAGATACCGGTTTAAATTCACCGTTTATTTTTTTAACAGGATTTGTAAGCCGGGCAGGATGATATAAATCTGCTACAGACACAAGCCCTAGCGGGCAAATTCCACCTTCATTTATTGGAGAATTTGGATTACCGAATGCCTGGATTGGGAGATCATCAATAAGACGAATCCTAAGGCTGCAGCTGCCCGGACACTTTGTACAAGCAGTCAATTTCCAGGATTCAATCCTTGGGCCGGAATAAAGAATTGGTTCTGCTTTTTTAGGAAGCTTTAACATAGCTCCGGCACCGCCTCCGATTGCAAGTCCAAATAAAGAACCTCCAAACAGTTTCACAAAATCCCTTCTATTAATTTCCATTCAGTTTATTCTCCGGTTAATCATTATTTAATAGTTTCGTTAGCATTTTGAAAATCAATGATGGCAGTTGCCGCAGTCTGTTGTTATTTTTTTATCTTCATGGCATTGAAAACAAAATTGCATTTTTACCGGGCTAAAATTTTTCAGTTCAGGTGAAGTTTGCTCTCTCATATCACCATGACAAGCGGTACAATCCAATTTGCCAAGCTTAACATGTCTTCTGTGAGAGAAGTAAACATAATCTGGAACATAATAGAATACTTTCCAGGGAATTGTTTTGTTTTCTTTCACATACTCATAAATCTTTTTTTCTTTTTCCGATTTAGGATTCATTAACCTTGAATGACAGACACTGCAAATTTTTACATTAGGGATTTCTGCACGCGCTTGTGTTTCAACACCCCTGTGGCAATTTACACATTTTATCTTATGCTCTTTGGTATGGACATAGTGGCTGAAAGACACAGGATCGATATCCGTGGCATTCTTTGAATTATCATTTATTAGTAAGAGACTAATAACAAAACCTAATATGAAGAAAACTAAAATGAATATTTTATTTCTCATGATGATTTTAATTCAATAATTTCTGCAATTATCACAACGAAAATTCTTCTGTTAGTTAAACTTTTTCTTGCTATGTTTTTTTTCAAACTATTACAGTGAAACTTTTATGTAGTTATTGGAAGCCTCTGAAGCGAGTAAACAAGCCTGCCTTCCGGCAGGCAAGTTTAACGGGTATGGGGCTTAATTATTCGTCTAATGATCTAAGAAACTCCAGTACTGCCCTGGCATCTTTTTTCTTTAAATGCTGATCCTTCATTATTGGCACTTTCTTCCATTCCTGGATTAATTTTTTTATATAAGGATCTTTCTTCTGCATTTCGGTTGTATTCATTAAGTAGTTCATAATGAATTCAGGTGATAGATATTTACTAATTCCCCGTAAAGGAGGGGCCAGGTTTACATCATCAATATTATGGCATAATGCGCATTTGTCATAAAATATGGAGCTTCCTTTATCAACCAATTTTTGATCTATGCTTCCCAGCTTTATTTCTTTGATTGGACCAATCCCTTTATCTGCTAAATTTGAAGGTTTATCCTTCTGTTGAAATTCAGGATTTGTTTTTAAAGATTTAACCACGTTTGGATTTTCTAATTCAAATCCCAGGAAAAAAATAAAAGAGCTAAAAAGTAACAGTGTCATAATTGAATTCATTTTCATTTTCATTTTTATTTACTCCCAAAATTTTAACATCATATTTGAATAAAATCCGCGCACAGTTAGAACACGAACCATCCCATTAAATACAAAGTATTATTATCGGAAGCATTTCTGCCCGAACCATTATAGTTACTGCTGGAACCATTGAATTTATTGTATAGTGTGTACTGAACTCCAATTTGAGTATTCATCCAGGGTAAGAATGTCAATTGAAGGATTTCACCGCTGCTGTTCGGCTCACCGTTAAGACTTCCTGAAACATCACCCGGAGCATATAGAATTGCATCGTTTGAACCGCTTACTGAGAAGAATCCTGCCGAAAGTGATGCCAACTCAGGGAAATTGTACGTACCGTCGATCTTAAAATAATTTAATTTGTCGCTTGCATTAGCCGAACCTTCATCACTAAAAGTCGCATCCAGATTTTGTTTCTCGGTTATATATGTTGTATGAAAAATCCATGAACCCCCATTATCACCAATATTTTCATATTGAGCATCAAAGCCGACATCCGTATATTTATTTGTTGAGCCGGTTATTCCTGCCGGATAAATACTTGAAGACATGCCGTAAGTTCCTACCATAACATATTGACTTTCCCATTTATGCTGAAGTGCTATTCTCCAGTATGGTGACACTCCTTTAGTATTCATTTCCCATGAGGCATCGGGCGGATAAGAAACTCCAGCTGGTGAAGAATGATAACCCGTAACCTCCACGTAAATTAAATTATTATACAGCGCATAAGCACCTAAACCTGCAACACCTTCCATCGATTGTATTAAAGTAGCGGCGGTAGGAGATGGAGCCGATTCAGAACCATAATATGGAAAACCCCAGGCTGGAGTTGTGTTCCAAACATCCTGCATAGTTGGCATATTATTTAATGTTATCCCATACAACAGATCTTTCGTTCCAAGTCTTGCATGATCTGCATATCTGATATCGAGCATATCCAACCCAATAGCTCCATCGCTTAAACCGTATGTAAGTTGAGCATATGCACCTATTTTTGGAGTTATTTCGCCTGAGAAAAATAAGCTTATTTCTTCGGGAGATTGAACAAAGCTATTTTTTATACCCGGTGCTGCTTTGCTTATAGAAGTGTATGAAGATTTCACAAATGCAGAAAATGAATATGTCGATGGAATCTTCAGCGTTGTATGTTCACTATCCGGTGAAACGGCTTCGATCGTTTCAACATTTGTCATAGTATACCCGTTCAGTTTAAACATCCTCCCGAACGGGGTCAGGGCAGGATAAGTGTAATGACAGTAATTGCATGATAAATTAGTCTGTCTTGCAAAGCTTGGAATAGCATAATTATTGGGTGCAGTCAGAAACATGAGCATTCCAATTATGGATAGAATAAGATATATTTTCTTCTTCTTCTGTCCTAAAAGTGATTCTATAAAAAATATAAAAGTAGTTGATACCATTTTTTCACCCTATATTATTTTGTTTGTTAAATTTGATTTTAAACAGTTTTCGATTGCTTTATCAAGCTGACTAAGTTCTAAAGGTTTTATAAAAAGATAATCTGCACCGCAAATTTTCAAATCGGATTCTTTTATTTTATCTGGATAACTTGTAATTGCAATTATTGGTAAGCTATTTTGGGTCTCTTTAATTTGTGAGATAAAACTTGTTCCAAATTCCGAATTAATCCTAACATCAGTAATCACAAGATTAAAATTTTGTTTATAGATTTTATTCAATCCTGCTTCAATATTATTTACACCGGTCATTGAATATTTTTTCTTCCTTAAATAATTACTGAAAGCTGAAAGAATATTTTTATCACTATCTACAACTAATATCTTTGGTCTATTCATCACTACTTTTGCACAAATAATTTAATATGGTTTGTTCAACATGTATGCCGTTTGAGTAAATGTATTAAATAGTTCATTAGTAGAGATTTACACGGATAGAATTATTTTTGAGAAGGAAAAACTGCCAAGTTTTATTTTACATGTGCCAAAGATTATTTTACACTTTTAAGGTACATAGGTATAATGGGAATAGGAGTATATGATAAATAAATAAGCGGAACCAATTTCATTTAAGCGAAGTAATTTTTTATTCTGATTTATCTTTGTCTTAATATATCTTTATTTATGCAGGTTTTGATATGAAGGATTTATATTATTTAAAATCTGATGCTTTTATATTATACTTTTTCATCATGCGCTGGAAGTTTTGTCTTGTCATTCCTGAATCTTTAGCTGCCAGAGTAACATTTCCATGTGTGTTGGCTAGTTTTTTTTCAATAAATTGTTGTTCAAACATCCTGATAATATGTTCGCGTGATTGTTTGAGTGTTGATCCTGAAATTGGAAGTACCGGCGCCTTAACCGGATTTAAGCTAAGCATTTTTTCCAGGAGGTCATCTGTAATTTCTTTTCCTCTTGTCAGCATTACTGCTCTCTCAATTAAATTTTCCAGTTCTCTAACATTTCCCGGAAATTGATAATTGTTTAAAAGTGCCATAGTTTGTTTTGAAAATCCCTCAACCTTCTTTTTAAGATGCTCATTGTATTTTGCTAAAAAATAATTTGAAAGAAGGGGAATATCTTCAGGACGTTCTCTTAGGGGAGGCAATTTAATTGACACAACATTCAACCGGAAATAAAAATCTTCCCTAAAATTTCCTTTTTTAATTTCCGGTTCAAGATCTTTGTTTGTTGCAGCTATGAATCGAGCTTGCACTCTTATTGGAACATTACCGCCGAGTCTTTCAAATTCTCTTTCCTGAAGTACCCTTAACAATTTTTGCTGCAAGTTTGGTAAAAGATTGCCGATTTCATCAAGGAATATCGTTCCGTTCTGGGCAAGTTCAAACTTCCCTAACTTACGGGTCTCAGCACCCGAAAAGGCACCCTTTTCGTAACCGAACAGTTCTGATTCAAGCAGGTTATCAGGAACCGCAGAACAATTAATTCCTATAAAAGGGTGACCTGTTTCTAATGTGTTGCCGTGAATTGCCCTGGCTACCAATTCTTTTCCCGTACCACTTTCACCTGTGATTAATACCGGAACTGTATTGGGTGTCGTGGAAACCATACCGATCAATTTATATATTTCCTGCATCCGTGAGCTTCTGCCGATTAATTCATAACTATCGACTATATCTGTATTAAAAGTAAAATCGTTTTTGGTATTCTCTGAAGTTCTAACCGATTTAGACAGCGCATTTTTTGTTAGTTCTCTGATTTTATTTATGTCAAGTGGTTTTGTAAGATAGTCAAAAGCACCGAGCTGCATGGCTTTAATTGCATTTTGCATTATACCGTAACCGGTAATAATGATAGTAGGAATATTTATCCCCAGTTCTCTAAATCTTTTTAAAACCTCCAAGCCGTCTATTTTGGGAATTGAAATATCCATGAAAATCAGTACGATATTTTCGGAGCTGATTACCTTTAAAGCTTCTTCTCCATCGCCTGCCGTGACAGCAGAATAACCGTCTTTCTTTAAAACTTCAAGAAAGGCAAATAATATTTTGGGATCATCATCCACAACAAGAATTTTTCCTCTATTCTCTTTTAATTTGTTAAATTTATTCATTTAATATTTTTCAGATATGTTTAGGAAATGAATCACCTTCGTTAAGTAATGGGATAAAGATACCAAAAGTTGTACCCGCTCCCTTTTTACTTTCTACTGTAATAATACCCCGATGAGCATTAATAGTTCTCTTTACCATTGGAAGCCCTAGTCCGGTACCATTAGTTTTTGTAGTGAAGAACGGATCGAAAATTCTCGAAATATCTTTACGATCTATGCCACCGCCGGTATCGGTAATTTGTAAAAGAATACACTCGGTTCCCTTTGGTAAAATTATCTCATATTTATTGCGATCTGCATTTTCAATATGTGTGTATTCAATAGCTTCTTCTAATTTATAATCGTGAAGTGTCTTTTTAAGATTTATTTTCCGTACTGAAATCCCAATTTTATTAACTGCGTCTTTTTCGAAGTTTATACTTTCAGATGAATTATTTTTTTCATCTATCGACTGAACGGCATTCAAAAGAACATTAATTATTGCTTCCTTTAAATGTGAAGCATCTAAAAATATTGGTGGAATTGAAGGTTCGATTTCTTTTTTGATAGATATCCTTGATTTACGAAAACGGAGCTGGACAAAAACGAGACTTTCATTCAATATCGTGTCAATGCTTGCAGCTTGAAAGTTCATCGGAACCGGGTAAGCATAGTTAAGCAGCTTGGTAACAGTTTCTTCCATTTCCCCGGTAGAATTGAGTGCAACGGTAACAGATTTTTTTTCAGACTTCGAAACGTGTTCAGATTCCGCTAAAAGTTGAAGAATCATTTTAATTGATGTCAGAGAATTACGGAATTCATGGGCTACAAATGCTGCAATCTCTCCTGTTGCAGCAAGCTTCTCTGTTTTAACTAAAACATTTTCCAATTGCTTTCGTTTCGTAATATCTGTAATAACTGCTAATACGGCAATCACTTCACTATTATACTTCATTGGAATGGCAACATGTTCAATGTAGCGTTCTTGCTGCTTGTTATCTATTTTACAGCTTATATAGCTTTCAATTTTATTATTTGAAATTGCTTTCTGGCAAATGCAATTAGTACATGATCCGTTTGTACCGAAAATCTTGCTGCAATTTTCTCCTTTTACATCATCAATATTGTAACCCGTGATTGTATTAAATGCAGCGCTTGCAGTTTGTATACGCAATTCTTTATCAAGAAGTAAAAATGCACTCGGTAAATTATCAAGTATGGCCTGCAACTTTGATTTTTCGGAAAAAAGCTCTTCCGTTCTGGAAGCAACCATTTCTTCAAGGTGTAATCTATATTGCTGTATTTCCTTTTCATGTGCAAATAATGATTTTGCCATTAAATTGAATTGCTCAGCTAATTTTTCAATCTCATCACCCGTCTCTACATTAACCCTGTAATCATAATTCCCTTTGGTAATTGTTTCAGCCCCTCTTGTAAGTGTTGCAAGCGAAGTAGTAAAATGTCTTGTCGCCAATAGGCTTAATGTAATTGAAATGATAAGGAATAATACAAGTATACCTGCAAATGTATTTTCATAAGAGTGAACAGGAGACATAATGATTGCTTTAGGAACAGCAACAATTAAATATAACGGAATTGCGAAACTCTGTTCTATGCTTGAATGATAAACTGAAGAATATCCATAGAAAAGTGGTGAATGAGAGATTATATAATTACTTTCATCGATAAATGTAGATTTCCGGTTTGAAAGAATTTTATTTGTTACAGGAACAGAAAAATCATGCTGAAGATTATATTCATTTCTTTCAGCTAACAATTTATTCCAGTTCTTTTTCTTTAAAGAATGATAAAGGTAATGACCATCGCTGCTTGCTAAAATTACTTCCTCATCCTGGGCTAGAGGTTTATAAGTCTGTAAAGAGCCGAAAAGGCTTTTAACATACACATCTGCAATAAGAATACCGGATTCCTTGTCTCCATAACTTATAGGCACAGCAAAACTTACCACAGGTATTAATTTATTATTTGTTCCACGAAGTTCGGCCGGAGCTAATGCAATTTGACCTTTGGAAAGATTTTTTACAAGATAAAGGTAATAGACTTCAGGAAATGGTCGTAATTCATTTCTGGCAACAATCTGATATGAATCATCTGTCAAATTGGATGATTCTGATTGTACGCGTGAAATTTCATTTCCCAAATAATCCATAACTCTAATCTGGTAGTAAATCCTTCGTGATTTAACTAAAGATAGAAGTCCGTCATTTAAATCTTTAATTGTATGTGTTTGTAAAAAATAGTGTTGATCTTTCGATGTATTCAATAAATTCTTATTCAAATATGAATTTTGAATCAGCCGAAGATCACTTTCTATCCCAGACATTAGGCTTGCCGTATTTTCCTGAAGCAAGGAAAGATCATGATTGAGATTTTGAATTGCAATATGTCTCATCATCTTCGTGTTAGTAACAATTCCATATACACCGACTACCATAATGGGCAATAAAGAAAGACCTGTAAATGCAATAATCAGTTTGTTCCGGATGGATAACCAAGGCAAAAATTTATTTAACTTAAACATGTATCTACCTGCACATAATTTGGAAACTCAGCCATAAATTTTAACGGAATGTATGCAGTAAAAAAATAATTTGCAAATTAGATTAATAATAAAACTTTTATCTTATACCTTATAATTTACTATTCTTTCAAGAATTTTCTGTAAAAAACACAAGTAATTTTATTATAAAGGATATTTCTTTAAAAGGAATAAGATTAGAGGAAATTAGTAACGGGGTATTCGTGTTACCTTTGCCAAAATCTTTCATGCAATATTTTGATAAATATAAAAAAATGATTTCTTATACTGCTCTAACTTTTAATGGTGAAAATACAAAAGAACTATTCTGGTCATTATCTAATTCAAAACAACTCAATTTGGATTAAGAATTACTAATCATAGTCAATCTTTGATCCCTGACCTTTGAATCTTAACTTTTAACCTTTAACTTATCCTACAAAAATATTCACTAAAATATCTAAGAAAAACAATGAAAATCATTTTATCAATATTATTTACATTTATTGGATTAGGCGTATTAGGCATCATATTTATTTACTCAGGCCTATACAATGTAAGTGCAATAAAACCTGAAACAGGAATCTCCAAATGGGTTTTAGAAACTACAAGCGATAATTCTGTTGAGCATCATTCTAAAGCGATTAAGGCTCCGGATCTAAATGATTCATCCATGATTAAAGAAGGTTTTGTACATTATCAAGAAATGTGTGAAAGCTGCCACAGTGCACCGGGGAAGAAAGAAACAAATTTGGCAAAAGGATTAAATCCGCCTGCACCAGATTTGAGTGAGTCAGGTAAAGAAATGAGCGCAGAAGAATTATTTTGGGTAACTAAAAACGGAATTAAAATGACGGGAATGCCGGCATGGGGTAGAACTCATCCCGATGATAAAATATGGGCAATTGTAGCTGCAGTAAAACAACTTCATAAAACTTCACCCGAAGAATATAATTCTTATTCAAAAGAAATGGATGAAAAAGAAATGGAGGAACCTGAAGAACAATCGCACTCTAAAGAAAATAAGATTCGTTATCATTAAAATATTGACAAACAGCCTGTAAATCCTGAATGTAAAGATTTTCATTTGTATCAATTATCCGTTTTGTATTTAAGATAATTCCTGCCGGCAATTTCTCTTAAAGTTACGAGGATGACGATTAGCCGGAAATGATTTAAAAAATCATAAGATCCGGTATCTTTTTCCGAGTAATTAGATCAGAAATAAATAATTATAATTTCTTTTTTATTTAAAAATAAGTAACTTCAAATTAATAATTATTTGGGGTAAATGATTATGAATTACTTGACTAAAGCATCTGAATTTGTTGTTAATTTATTTCAGAATAATCTACCGGAAGGCTGCGTTTATCATAATATTGACCATACTCTCAATGTAGTTGAATCTGCAAAACTAATTGGAGAACACAGTGGTTTATCGAATGAAGATATGGAGATTCTCTTACTTGCCGCATGGTTCCATGATACGGGTTTGATTAAACTTTATATTGGACATGAGGAAAAAAGTATTGAGATTTTTAAAAACTTTAGTAATGAGAATCATCTTTCTGAAGAAAAAATTGAAATGGTTGCTCACTTAATAAGGGCTACAAAGATTCCACGTAATCCTAAAAGTTTACTTGAAAAAATTATTTGCGATGCCGACCTGTCACATATTGGTCAAAAAGGGTTTCAAAGCAGGGTAAAGCTACTTCGGCAGGAATGGGAAAATATGCTGGGTAACAAGTTTACGGATATTGAATGGCTGAATTCCAATATTGATTTTTTAACGAACAATAAATTTAATACTGATTATGCAAAAGAAGTTTTTGAAGAGCAAAGGCAAAGAAACATTGAAAAGCTGAAAAAGAGACTAATTAAAGTAAAAAATGGAATTGAAATTGGTGATACAATTGAAAAACAAAAACCGGCAAAAAGTAAACAAGCTGAGCGCGGGATTGAAACAATGTTCCGTAATACAATTCGTACGCATGTAGAGTTCAGCGGGCTTGCAGATAACAAAGCTAATATTATGATAAGCATTAATACTCTTATTTTAACTGCAATAGTTGCTGTAATGGTAAGAAAATTAGATACTAATCCGCATCTGATAATTCCTACTGCAATATTGGCAACTGTGAGTTTAGTTACTTTGATTTTTGCTGTTTTGGTTACGCGTCCTAAAATTACTTCAGGCACTTTTACACATGAAGATATTAAAGAAAAAAGAGTCAACCTTTTATTCTTTGGAAATTTTTTTAAAATGAAGCTGAAAGAATTTGAATGGGGAATGAATGAAATGATGAATGATAAAGATTTTCTTTACGGCAGTATGACAAAAGATTTCTATTACCTTGGCCAGGTATTGGGACAAAAATACCGCTACCTGAGAATATGTTACAATATTTTTATGTATGGTATAATAGTCTCAATTTTAGCTTTTGCAGTGGCCGTAATTCTTTTCCCAGGAGGGACAAATTTAGGACCATTGATTGAATAATATATAATTACTCGTATTCTCCCTCATTTTAGATAATTGATATTTTATTTTCCGCATTTCTAATAATAAAAAACTATGACTTTTTAAATTAATGATAATTATGTGAATAAAGTGTTAGAACATGATGAAAAAATTTATCAATAGCAAAATTCTATTTATTAGATAAAAATGAAAAGAATTACTTACCTAAATATTGCATTTTTTCTTTTAACCATTTCTTCATATCCGCAAGTTCAAAGTAATTTAGATGAAACCACCGAAGAAGAAATAATAGTAATTCCAAATGAAAGTTATAAAGCAGGATGGTTTCATAAAATTTTCTTCGGGACACACTGGAGAGATTTATGGTCTACACCTTTAAAAATTAAAGTTTTAGATTTAAATAAATTTGCAGGCGGATTAGAACCTTTAAAAAAGGGAGGCGGGTTGCAGACAAAATCATTAAGATTAGTTGGAAAAGATGGTAAGCAATATAAATTCAGATCATTAGATAAAGATCCATCTAAAACTCTCCCGCCGGAATTACAGGAATCACTTGCAGCCGATGTATTTCAGGACCAGATTAGCTCGGCAAATCCAATGGCGCCTCTTATAGTTGCTCCAATTCTAAATGCTGTGGGAGTTTTGCAGGCAATACCTGAGCTTTATATTATGCCTGATGATGAAAAGCTTGGAAAATTCAGACAAGAATTCGGTGGAATTATTGGTATGCTTGAAATCCAGCCTGAAGCTGATGATGAAGATGAGGGATTTGCAAATGCGGAAAAAATAAAAAGTACATATAAATTATTCAAAAGGCTTGAAGAGGATAATGATGAGCATGTAAAGGCTACAGAATTTCTAAAGGCCAGGTTAATAGACATTTATGTCGGAGATTGGGACAGGCATGTTGATCAATGGAAATGGGCTCGGTTCACCGAGAATGGGGAAAAAGTCTGGTATCCAATTCCAAGAGATCGCGATCAGGCTTTTTCAAGGTTTGATGGTTTGTTTCCCTGGATTGCAACTGAATCGATAACTCAAATGAACAGCTTTTCGGAATCTTATCCTAAAATTGAATCTTTAACCTGGTCGGGAAGATATGTTGATAGAAGGTTCCTGTCTTCATTTGATAAACCGCAATGGGATTCGGTGACTAATTATGTATTAGATCATCTTACTGATTCGGTTATAGTTGATGCGGTCAATCATATGCCGCCTGAAATGATTCAAAAATCAGGAGAATATTTAGTATCAATTTTAAAAGAAAGGCGCAATAATCTTTTTGAAGCTTCTGAAAATTACTATAAAAATATTTCAAAATATGTTGATATATATGGAACCGATAAAGATGAATATGCAGAAATAAACCGGATTGATGAACACCATGTTGAAGTAACGGTTAGTAAAAGAGATAAAAAAACAGGTGAGAAAAAGAAGTCAATCCTATTTCATAGAATGTTTAATGATGATTTTACAAAAGAAATAAGAATAATGCTTCTCGACGGTGATGACTATGCAATTGTTAAAGGAGAAGTGAATTCAAGTATTCCTGTGATTATTGCAGGTGATGGGGACAAAGATGAACTAATTGACAGCTCCGAAGTTAAAGGATATTTGTTCGGATTCATTCCTTTTATATTGCAGGCTGAGAAAAAAACTTTCTTTTATGACGGGGGGAATAAAACCAGATTTATAAAAGGTGCAAGCACAGTAATAAATAAAAATGATAATCCTAAACCTAATAATGATACTATTAAGTATGAGCCAACAGTTCAGGATTGGGGCCATGACTGGCGGTTTATCCCCTGGATTTCCTCTAACCCGGATGAAGGATTATTCCTTGGAGGTGGTCCAATTTTATATGAATTCGGCTTCCGAACTTCTCCGTATGTTTACAGGATGGAGTTGAAGGCTGGGTTTGCAACTAAACCGCAGAAATTTAAAATAAATTATTTAGGTGAATTCTATTCTTTAATAAATGGTTCCAAAATTGCACTTCATGCTTTTGGCTCCGGTTTGGAAGTCCTTAATTTTTATGGCTATGGTAATGAAACAAAAAGAGATAAAGTTCTTGAGAAACAACATTTTTATAAAGTAAACCAGAAAGAATTTTTAATTGATCCGCGGATTGAATTTCTTTTAAACAACCATATAAATTTATCCTTTGGGATTTCATTGAAATTTACTTCTACGGAAAAAGAGGTGAATTCTCTATTTATTCAGAATCCTCCTTATGGTTATAGAGATTTTCTATTAACCGGGATAAATGCAGGGATAAAAATAGATGGAAGAGATAACCCGGTTATTCCCGGCAAGGGACTTTATTTTGCAGGGGAAGCAGTTTCTTATCCTTCGCTAAGAAAAGATCAAAGCGGCTTTTCGAAATTAACCGGGGATGTACGTTATTACGTATCCACTTCTTTACTCCCTTTATCTGCGGCTGCACTTAGAATATACGGCGAAAAAAATTTCGGCAGCTATCCTTTCTTTGAATCCGCATTCTTAGGCGGGAATGGTTCGTTAAGAGGTTTTGCAAAAAACAGGTTTGCCGGTGATGCAGGTTTTTTAGGAAGTGCTGAATTTAGATTATATCTTTTTAAATTCTTTTTCCAGGTCCCGATTTATTGCGGAATAACCGCTCTTGATGATGTGGGTAGAGTATTTATATCAGGTTCAGAATCAAAAGTATGGCACAATGCCTATGGAGGTGGTATCTGGTTATCTATTATTAATCCCGGATTTTTATTCTCTTTTAATTATGTAAAATCAGTCGAGAATTCAGGTATATACTTTACCAGCGGCTTTTCTTTTTAACAATTAATAATCTTTCAATCTTGTAATCATTTAATTTTTCAATCCTTCAATTCATAAATAGTAATAGTTCCATGACCTTCTCTCCCTTCGTCAGATATTAACATTTTCATTTCTTTTGTAAATGTTATTCCCTCAGGCTGGTCGTGAGTTTTTCCGGAGAGAGATATCCCATTTAAAACATTTCCATCTGGCGATACTTCAATTACAGCTTTTACTTGAGAACTGAGTATGAAAAATGTACCTGTTTTTAAATTGTATTCTATTGCCGCTGGAGAAAAGTTTTTCAATCCGTATTTTTTATCAAGATGTTTAATTGATAAAAGAAACCGTGGTTTGGATTTTAATTTTTTCTCTTTGAGGTTGTAAGAATATACAGCTCGGTATCCTTTTAAATTTTTGCCTGGATATCCTTTGCAGGCAATCAGCAGGGAATTAGTCAAAGGATCATAACATAATCCTTCAATATTATTACTAACGGTCAAGCCTGTTTTATATATTTTACTTTTTGAATTTTTCCCGTTCTTAACTTCATTAAATTCGTAAATATCACCGGAGCTTGCAATTAGATAAAATTTATCCTTTACGATGGCTATACCTTCAAAATCCCGGTTAGGAATGCTATTTCCGATAGCGAACCTTTTTACAATTTTTCCATCCGCATAATCTAATTGATAGACAATTCCTCTTTCATCATCATGGCAAAAGATTCTGCCGTCATCTGAAGCAGCTAATCCGGATATCTCTTTTAAATAAGCAGATATTTTAAATTGTTTTAGATTTTTTAAATTATAATCATTTAAATGCGGCTGAGGTAAAATATATTTATTAGCGAGCAGTAGGATTAAGAATATCTGTGTATAAGTTTTTAATTTCAATTTAATTTTAATAATTATTATTGAATAAGACCAACTCTTTTCATGATAGCTTTAAAACGGGGATCGGAATGAATGTCTTTCCACCCCGGATTTTTACCAATAAAGAGAATACCTCCGTTTTTTTCTTCTGTGGCTTTTTCAAGATAGTAAAACACCTTATCATAATCTTTCAATCCCTTGTAGATAAGTGCATAATCAAGGTTCAGGGGGATATCGGGATTTGCATCTTCTCTTTCTTTAATTTTCTTTATGCACTCTTCCGCGGCTTTTATATCTCCCATTAAGGCATAAGCAAAACCGATAGGAGCCTGTCCTTTGAATCCTTTTAAATCATCCCCACATTGCTTCTGTGCTTCCTTAAATAGATCGAGCGCTTTTTTGTAATTACCTATAAATAAATAAACAAAACCTAAATTCCAGATAGCGCTCCTGAAATTGGGGTCCAATTCTAAAGTCATTTTTAACTGTTTTACAGCATCTTCAAATCTTTCCGCAAAAAGAAAATTTTCGCCGAGGGTATTATTTATAATTAAAGATAAAGGATCAAGGTTGTGAGCTTTTACAGTTTCTTCTATACACTCATCTATTTTTCCAATCGCCCTGTAAAAATATGAATATGCATAATGAACATATGCAGCACCGGGATTTAATTCCCTGGCGGTTTCTAGAGATTTTAATGCACCGTCCCAATCCCAATCATAAAACATTTTTACAAGTGCTAGTGAAATATGAGATTCGGTTAAGTCCTTATCTTTTTCAAGAGCTTTTAAGGCATATTGCTTTGCGTGCTCGTATGCAGTTATTGGTTTCATGCTTCCGGTAGCTGCTAAAACCACGTAACTATTTGATAAACTAGAATAAGGTAAAGCAAAATTTTCTTCTTTTTTAATTGCTTCATTAAAGAAGGTAATAGATTTTGCAACATCTTCAGGAGTCCACTTATTGAAATAAAAAATTCCTTTTAAATAATCATTATATGCATTAAGATTGTCGGTTGGAGTTTTAACCAAACATTCACCCGCACATTTACCGGTCAGTCTTTCTCTTAATTTATTTGCAATTTTCCTGGAAATTTCATCCTGAACTTCAAATATATCCTCAAGGTTTCTATTAAAAACTTCCGACCAGATATGATACCCGTCCTTAGTATTTATTAACTGTGCTGTAATTCTAACCTTATTCCCAAACCTTCTTACGCTTCCTTCAAGGACAGAATTTACATTTAATTTTGTACCAATCTCTCTTATGTCTTCATTCTTTCCTTTAAATGCAAAAGATGAGGTTCGGGATGTAACTTTTAATCCTTCAACTTTTGTTAAAGCATTCAATATTTCTTCTGTAATTCCATCGCTAAAATATTCATTTTCCGGATCTGTGCTCATATTAATAAACGGGAGAACAGCTATACTATTTTTTTCTTTAAAACCTGCTTTAATCTTTAGTTGGAGTTGTGAGGGAATTTTCAACCCGGGATTTGTTAATGCAAAAATTTCAATAGGCTCAATAACATTTTTTAATTGATAACTTCCTAATGATTCAGCAGATAAGGAAGGGTGGTTTCTTATTTCTTCAAATAATTTATCGGAAATTAAAACGGCTCCTGAAACCGAAAGAGTTTCAATCCTTGAGGCAATATTAACTCCGTCGCCATAGATCCCTTCATCATCGTAAACAATATCACCAGAATGTATCCCAATTCTTAAAGGTATTACCGGTTCCTTTTGGAGTTCTGTTTGTATTTCTACAGCACACAAAACTGATTCTATGGCGCTGCCGAATATTATCAAGGTACCATCACCGTAGTATTGTAATATTTTTCCTTGATGCTTGGTAATAACTTCTTCTAAAACACTCCTATGCCGGTCCCTGAGGGATTTGGCTTTTTTTTCATCTTTTTGCATTAAAGCCGTATAACCAACCATATCTGTAAACATAATGGCGGCCAGCATCCTTACAGATGAGATACTCATTCGGCAATTTCAGTTCATTAGTAAAAAATTAAAAGACAAGTAGCGATTATTATTTCAAATTTAATTTTTAATATTGTTAACTTCAAACTAATACTTGATTAAGTCATAATTATTCAAAACAAATATTAATTGAAATTAGTATAGGAAGTTTCTTCTTAGGATTATACCGTCATTACTAAATTTAGGATTTACATTGACTCTCATCATTTATATATAAATATGTATATAAACTGCATCACAAATTTTATATATTTTTTTACTTGCTTTAATTAATAATCTTGAAAAGTTTATATTTAATAGTGAAAATTATGAAGGGAATTAATAACTAGCTGTTTCTTATTTCTTAAAATTTCATTACTAAAAATTGCATTCAATTTAGCAATAAATAAAACAATTATATGAAACTAATAATTATACTTTTAATAATTTGTCCATTCTTAATTCCTCTGAGCGGGAAAGAAACAGGAACAAAAAAAATAATCTTTAACAAGAGTGATACGACTGCATCCTGGACAGCTCCCAAATCTGCCGATAAGGTTAAAAATCCCTTAACAGGGATAAAAGAAGCTGCCCATAAAGGTGAGGATTTATTTGTTCAAAATTGTTCTACATGTCATGGAATGTCCGGTAATGGTGATGGTCCAACAGCAGAAATGATCGATACTAAACCTGCAAATTTGACGTCTCCTAATGTTCAAAAGCAAAGTGATGGTGCATTATTCTGGAAAATCAGCAACGGGAAAGGTGCAATGGCTGCATATAAACAAGCCTTTTCAGAAGAGCAGCGCTGGCAATTAGTAAATTACATCAGGCAGTTAGGAAATCAAAAAGCTAAACCAAAAAAGTAAAATATTAATTAATTATTGAAAAATTGGGACTTAATTGGTGGAAATATCAGTATTGGTGGTTTTATTAGGTATAGGCGGGTTTCTTATTTATAAAAAATTTTCTAGTGCCGGCAAAGGAAAAGACTGCTGTAAATAGCCAAAGCAAAAAAAGATTTTCCGTTCCATCTTTCCTATCGTGATAATTCCTCTTATCTTAATCTTTGAAAATTCTATAAAACACAAAAATGATGAAGTTCACTTCGATTTAAATTGGTCTTGCAGATCAAATTGGTACTTTATCTAAATAATTATATTTACAAAGTGATTAACCGAAAGATAAATATTATGCCCGAATATCGATTCTTATTTTTTTCCCGAAAACTAATTTTTTTAAGAGTAAAGATGATTCACAGTATAAAAGTTCTTTTTCCGGCTATTATAATTGTAAGCATCTTTTTAATAACCACGGCTTATAAAAATCCTGTCAAGAAAGAATCGATTAAAACTTCTAAAATTATGAGTTCAGATTTGGCCGGATTCTTAATGTCTGACAGTTTATCCGATGGTCGGCAAATATATGATGCATATTGTGCAGCATGTCATGGCAATAAAGGGGACGGACAAGGAGCTTATGCTTATGAAATGAAAATTAAGCCCACCGATTTTACATCCGGGATATATAAATTTAAATCCACTCCTTATGGAACACTGCCAACTGTAGATGATATTATTAGTACTTTAAAATTAGGTGTACGAACAACTGCTATGATTCCACAGTTACAATTAAATAAAGTTCAAATGCATGAAGTAGCAAAATATGTTTTATCGTTTGCACCGAAAGAAGAAAAAATTGGTGCTCCAATAAATATTCCTCCTAAACCTGAAGTAATAAATTCTCTAATTAGTTCGGGGAAAAAGTTATTTGATGTAAATTGTGTAAGCTGTCATGGTAAAGATGCAAAAGGGGACGGACCGTCTGCAAAAAAGCTGGTTAATTATAAAGGGAAACCAATTCTTCCAGCCAACCTGACGTATAAACCATTAAAAAGAGCAAATTCACCCGAGTGGATTTATAAAATTATTAATAATGGAATTGAAGGAACTCCTATGATCTCCTACTTTGGCGTTATTAAACCAAAAGATATTTGGGATGTAGTTTATTACATAGATTCAATTCCCAAGGAAAATCTAGCTAGTAAAAATAGAGGTGGAATGATGGGAGGAATGAATGGAATGATGGGCGGAATGATGGGCCGGGGATTTGTTGGAGAAGAATATATCGGGATGAGAATTGATATGGCTGCAGCTCATGCCTGGATGATGGGAAGAATGATGAACAGGTAATAGTAGAAAGTTCAAGTGTAAGTTTAAGTTCAAGAGTGTGCAACCTTCTGATCATGCATCCATACGTTTGCTTTGTCGGTATTTCTCCTTCCCGGTATTTCTAAAATAAAAGATTTACAAAAATCAGGTTTGGTATGTTTTTCCTATCACAATCTTATCGATAGATTTTTCTTATTATTTTAGCTTTAAGAATGAAACATTCCGGTTATAAAATTATAATCATAAAATAAAGAGAGGAGTCATGAAAAAATTTAAACTTTTTATCGGTGCGATTTCTTTAATATTATTTATATCTTTTGTTACTGCAGCTCAAGGGCAGCAAAAAGATAAACCGCGTCTGAGTTTAAAAGCGGGTGTATTCCAGAGAATTGGAGTCGATACAGATATAAATATTTCTTACAGCAGGCCAGGAGTAAAAGGAAGAAAAATTTGGGGCGATTTAGTCCCTTACGGATTAGCACCAGGCGATAATGAATCACATAATAAACCTTTTCCATGGCGGGGAGGTGCCAATGAATGTACTACTATTGAATTCAGTAAAGATGTTATGGTTAATGGGAATAAATTACCTGCCGGGAAATACAGTATGCAATTCATTCCATCCCCAAAAGAATGGGTTGTAATATTTAATAAGAATACAAAACTCTGGGGCAGTTTCGACTATGATAAGAAGGATGATGCTCTTAGAATAAATGTAACACCTGTTGAAGCTCCTTTCCAGGAATGGTTATCTTATGGGTTTGATAACTTGGCGGGAACTTCCTGTACTGCTTATTTGCGATGGGAAAAATTAAAAGTACCGTTTAATATTTCGACCGTTGACTAAATATTTTTTAGAATAGATATTTTATATTTAATGGAAAGTAATAAGATGT
This sequence comes from uncultured Ignavibacteriaceae bacterium, assembly GCA_964448105.1. Classification (GTDB taxonomy): domain Bacteria; phylum Bacteroidota; class Ignavibacteria; order Ignavibacteriales; family Ignavibacteriaceae; genus CAVQBP01. The sequence continues at coordinate 2,221 of CAYUVK010000006.1, read as the reverse complement.
AGTAAAATCTGACTAAAAGATCCTTTTAGTTACTGCTCTTATATGAATGGCAGCTTATTACTTTCCAATTCCGAATATTTAATTATTGATTTATCTTTTTAAAATATCAGAAGAATCCTACCCGAAAAATGTGTATCAAAAAAATATCAACTAAAATCAGATATATCTTAGATTTCGTAATAATTAAAACATACCTAATTTAGGCAAAAATAAATATCTAAAATTTCCAGTCTATTTTACCCAACATAGCTATTGTTCTAACAGCTTAAATATAATAGTCTGCTCCTAATAATTATGGTATTTACACTGCATCATGATTTCTGAAATTTAAAATTTTGTTAAATAAATAACAACATGTTTAATATATATGTTATAATATTATTTGTTTACTATGATGAAATTTAAAAACGTTTTAATTGCATTTGGAGTTATATTAATACTTGGAATAATTATTTGGCAGGCTATTATATTTTCCGGTGTTCCGGATCCAACAATAAAAAATTTAAATACAACAGCTGCCATACTAAGCTGCGGACTGCTTGTTTTCCGGGAAGGCCTTGAAGCAATCCTTGTTCTTTCGGCAATTATTGCTACAGTTAAAAGAAAACAGCAAAAAAATTATGATAAGGGGATTACTGTTGGTACCGGATTAGGATTAATTGCAACTGTTGCCACCTGGTTTATAGTTGTTGAAATCCTTTCAGATATTAATTTACCTGAGCTGGATATCCAAGCTGCGACAGGTCTTTTGGCTATTATTGTGTTACTTCTGGTTATGAACTGGTTCTTTCATAAAATTTACTGGACCGGCTGGATTACCCGTCATACAAGCAGGGGAAGACGTTTGATTCAATCCCCTGATAAAAGCAGTTACCGTATGTTCCAGGGATTTGTTCTTCTCGGCTTTACTGCAATATACCGTGAAGGATTCGAAATTGTTTTGTTCTTACAACAATTAAGACTTAGAGATGGAAATAATATTGTACTAATCGGTGCTGCAATCGGATTGTTTTTAACTGCAATTGTTGCCGTGCTTACATTCATTGCACACGAACATCTTCCCTATAAGAAGATGCTTATACTCACCGGGGTTTTACTTGGTGTTGTAATTTTAGTTATGGTTGGAGAAAGTGTACAGGAAATGCAGCAAGCAAACTGGATACCTACCACGCCAATTAACATATCTTTACCTTCATGGCTTGGGATGTGGTTTGCTGTTTTCCCAAATCTGCAGGGATTGATTGCACAAATATCAGCTGCGGTTATTGTATTAGGTTCTTATACTTTTGCTCAACGCAAGAGTTTAACCCGATCATACGGATAGAAGTCTAAAAATCTTTGTTCAGTAAACTTATTATCATTTTTTGTTTTTGATGAGAAAACTGCAAATGAAAAAGTTAATACTCTTTAATCATATAATTTTAGTTTTACTTCTTGCAAAAAGAATTGAATCTCACTCGTTCTATATTCTAAAAAGTTGTATTAAGCATGAGCAGTCTTTACAGCAAAAAGACCGGAATAAAGGCGGAATTAAAAATAGTTTAAAAGACTACGGAATTAATTTAAATGTCAATTTCACAAATGATTTCTTAAAAAATATTTCCGGAGGAATAAAAACCGGGTCGGCTTATATTGGTCTTTTCAAACCGAATCTTAAAATTAATTTTAGTAAAATGTTTAATTGGGACTTGACGGGATCCCCGGCAATCCCAATAATCCGGTTGGAACTCAAATCATATTAAATGAGAATGATGGTTTCTTATTAGGTGCAGAAACCGGGATTATAAAAAATGAAGATAACTTTGGAAAAGATTATGAAAAATATTCTTTAGGTGGCTGGAATTATACATCCGGATTTAAAGAACTTTTAAATACAGATATTTCCGGAAACCCCGTTTATCAAAAAGGAAATTATGGAATTTATTTTTCTGCTGAAAAATTTCTTTGGAGCGAAGCTGAAAATCCTGGTGAAGGACTTGCAGCGTTTTTAAGAATCGGAATGTCGAATAAAAATATAAATAAGGTAGACAGATATTTAGGTGCTGGAGTAAATTATACCGGATTAATTCCGGGAAGGGATATAGATCAATTTGGAATCTCCCTTGCATTAGCACGTAATAGCCGTAAATATATTGCTCAATTCCAACAAGAGAATATTTATATTAGTAAATTTGAAAGTATAATTGGGATTACCTACCTTTTTAAACTTTTAAATTGGTTT
>CAYUVK010000005.1:74045-87711 GCA_964448105.1 uncultured Ignavibacteriaceae bacterium | reverse complement strand
TGGTTTCAAAGCACTTCCGTTGAAGTTTATTCCCTTCATATTTTTTTAATAAACCTAATTATTTTATTTCTTGTTAAAGCTTATCTATATGATAAAACTCGACAGGAAAAGATTATAAAAAAAAGGTGGCTGGTTTTTGCAGCAATTCTTGCGCTTGGATTTACTAACCACATGACAACTTTATTAATTCTTCCGGGAGTTGCTTATCTATATTTTGCAAAGAATAAATTTAATACCGGTAGTATAAAAACAATACTGGTTATGTTATTAATTTTCTTCCCGGTTTTGATCTTATTTTATTCATATTTAGCTATTAGAGCAGCCCAAAACCCGCCACTGAATTGGGGCAATCCGATTAATTTTGAAAATTTTTTCAGGCACATTTCAGGTAAGCAATACCAGGTCTGGCTGTTTTCTTCAACAGCAGCAGCTAAAAAACAATTGATTTATTTTATAAATTCTCTTCCTAAAGAATTTAATATCTCTTTATTCATCTGCTTATTCGGGTTAATTGTATCCTTTTTCACCGCAAGAAAATTTTTTGTTTTCCTATTAATTACTTTTTTATCTACGGTAGCTTATTCAATAAATTATGATATAGTTGATATTGATTCATACTTTTTGCTTGCTTACATAGCTTTATCATTTTTTTCTGCTTTCGGGATCATCAAAATTCTATCATTTTTGGAACACCATAAATTGGGTCTTAAAATTCCTGCAATTCTTATTATGTTATTTATCGGCGTTGAGTTTTATAATAACTATGGAGAAGTAAACCAAAGCGACGTTTATACTTTTAAAGATTACGCTTTAGATGTTATTAATAGTACGGCAAAGAATTCTGTTATTTTCAGCTATCAATGGGATTATTTAGTGTCGGAATCTTATTATTTCCGGTATGTGGAAAATTTCCGAAGAGATGTTGCAGTAGTTGATAAAGAGCTTATGAGAAGATCCTGGTACTATAACCAATTAAAAACAAATTATCCTTCTATACTCAATGGTTTACAAAATGATATAAATGATTTTTTAATTGCAGTAAAACCATTTGAAAGGGATGAAGAATACAATTCGAATTTTATTGAGATGAATTATAGAAAACTCATGACAAATTTAACAGCGGAAAATGTTAAAAAAAGAAATTTTTATGTTGCACCGGAATTATTCGAAAATGAAATGCAAAGAGGAGAATATACACTTCCGCAGGGTTATACATTAGTGCCGGATTTATTTCTTTTTAAAGTTGTAAAGGGAAATAGTTATGTCCCAGCACCTGATCCGGATTTTGTATTGCGATTCCCCAAAACCGAAAATAAATATATAAGATTTATAAAAAATAATACAGCAAATATGCTCGCAAGAAGAGCACTATATGAAATACAAAACGATAAAATTGACAGAGCTAGAATTTATATAAAGAAAATAAAAAGCGATTTTCCCGGTTATATTTTACCAGCAGGGTTGGGACAGGTAATAGTTAAATGATTTTCCAATTCTACATCCAGCTTCGCCCTTGGCTACGTTGGATAGGTCTTCCATTAATTGTTTTTTCCCCATTTTATAACTTCGATTTTAACTTTTGCAATTCCATTTTGGATCATATCTAATTTTCTTGCAGCACCAAGTGAAAGGTCTATTATCCTGTTCTTAAAGTCAGGCATCCTGTCATTGATTTTTAAAATTACGGAAAGATTATTTGAAAGATTTGTTACTCTTACAATTGTTCCCATGGAATAAGACGGATGGGCTGCTGAAATTCCGTACATATTATAAATTTCCCCGCTTGCAGTCTGCCTGCCGTTATATTTATCTGCATAATATGAAGCAATGCCAACTTCGGTTTCCAATGGATGGAAATTATTAAGATCAATTTTCTCTTCTTTTAATAGATCGGCAGTCTTTTCATTATAATTTTCAGAAGAGTTTTCGTTAGACTCTTTTGTTGTATAACGTGTTGCACTGCTGCAGGCACTAAAGATTATTGAAAAACCGGTGAAAATGTATAAAACTATTTTCAATATTTATTTCCAATAATTAATGAAGCAGTTGTAACTACAGCGGTTTCGGTTCTTAGTCTGTTATCTGAAATTTTATAAATATTTCCTTTTTCAAAAATACTTAATTCCTTTTCCGAAAGCCCGCCTTCCGGTCCGAATATAAAATAATAACTTTCATCCACATTTAATTTAAAATCACTAATTTTTTTTTGAGATGATTGTTCCAGACCAACTTTTATTCCATGCAAATCAAAGATATTATTAAAATTCACGGTGTCAATTTGGGGAAGGAAGCTGTTTAATGATTGTTTCATTGCTGAAAGAAGAATTTTATTCCATCTTTCAATTTTTTTACTCTTTGAAATTGTTCTTTCAGATTCAAATACTAAAAAATTAGTGATACCAAGTTCAGTACATTTCTCAAGTGCAAATTCAAATCTATCGCTATTTTTTAATTTGGGGATGCAGAAAAAAATATTTTTAAGTTTATTCTCATATGATAAAGTATTTTCAATGGTAAGCTCCAAATTATTTTTATTGATATTATTTATTCTCCCGGAATAAATTTTCCCTTCACCACCGGTTACATATAATTCATCACCTGCGGAATGACGCATTACTTTAATTATGTGATAGTATTCCTCTCCTTCAATTATTATTCTATTTTCTGAAATATTTCTGGAGGGAGTGTAATAGAGTTCGATATTGGAAAGGTAATTTGTCAAAAGTAATAATTTTTTTAACTCTAAATAAAACAATGTAGGTGCGAATTGCAATTTGCTCCTACATAATATTTTAAACTAAAAAGATTATATGATTCTACAGCCAATTTAATTAGATTAATTATTTTTATTAGATCAATTTTCTAAAATCTTCCCTGCAAATTTTTCAACTCTATAATCTTTAACTGAGAGAATCAGAAAAGGGAGACAGAAAATAAAATTTGATAAACCGGCTCCGGGTACAAAAAGAAGATTAATCAATGAAGGAATAATTAAAAGAATCCCTGAAGCAAAAAATATTTCCTGGAGATCTGAAACCATCCAGCCAACATAGAACGAGATACCTAAAAATATTAACAATTCCCACCAAGGGATATCAAACATAAAAAACAGACTAAAAGGTCCGTTAAAAAAAAACAATACCGGGTTCCATAAAATAAAAGGGATTATTGTTATTAAAAATACTGCCGAAAGGATTTCAAAAAATAAAAATCCGTCCTTTATATTATTACGGAAAAAGAATAACAGATAAATAATTAAGACAATAATTATTTCCATTTTTATAGCAAAGAATAATCCGAAAAGAACTGCAAACACAATAAATTTTATATTGACCTTCCCGGGAGTCAAATATTTATTTGAAAGAAAGATAAGTGTAATTAAAATAACAGCACTTAAAAAGTAACCCGAAGATTCGAAAAGTCCGTAAAAAGTTAATGGACTGACCAGCAAAAAAAATAACTTAATTACCTTTTCTCTTACAGTCGTAGAATTTAATATTAATAACAAACCTATAACTGCCCAGGCTAAGACTTCCAGCAGCGCAATATTTCCTACCCAATAAAACGGTGACGCGAATAGATATAAAAAAGGATAAGCCGTAAAGGTACTTCTTAGCCGGTACGGAAATTCTCCATGATAAAAATTATCAAGCCAATTTTTTACTGATAATAATTCAAACGAACTGTCAGGCTTTGGAGTGAATAAAACATAATAAAGAAGCAGCAATACGAAAAGAATAATAGCAGCTAAAAAATATTTATTGTTCTCTCTCCACCTAGGAATGACTTTTATTTTATTGAATGAAAATATTACAAAGAGAAATAAAAGAACGTATGTAAATGCTAATAATACCGGGCGATTAAAATTAATTAAGGAATACTTATAAACAAAGATTAAACTTATTAAACCGATTATTGAAGAAGAAATTAAATTTATAAAATGCTTTATTGTGAACATGCTGGAATTTTAAGTCAAAATTCAAAAGTTAAAAGTTAAAAGTTAAAATTAGTCGATAAAATAATATTAATGATAATTTACCAAATAACTTTACTTTTTCAATTCTTCTTTTACAATCAGTTTTGTAGAAATAATATTTGTATACTCAATATTTAAAAGTGTGCCTATCTTTTTTACAAGGTGCTCTTCATACTTATCGAGGCTATTATCAATATAAATTAATCTCCATAAATTTTTTAGAAGCTCAAACTTTTCATCATTCGTAAAATTCTCATTTATTAGAGTAGTATATTCATATATGCTGTCATTCTCATCAATTTCCTTTTCGGACAATTCAATTAAATCTTTTATGTAATCCTCTTCAATGTTAAAAGTATTTTCCATAATCGAAATAATTTTTTTTCTTTCGTCATCGGTAAAGTTACTGTCTGCTTTACCTAGCTCTACCAATAAAGTGCAGGCAGCTATTTGTAATTTTTTTTCATTATTGCTAACATAAGATTCCTTAACATTCTCTCCGTTGTATTGAGAACCGTTTAATATCTTTTCCAAAAATTTTATCATTTCCTTAACTCTAATTTATTTATAATCTAACATAACTAATTGAATTTATAAAGTATCTTCTTCAATTACTTCGGTTTCCGGTCCGGGAGGTCTTTCATATAATTCTGCAAGCTGTCTGTATTTTTCAGCGAGATCGTGCGAAACTTGATCCCAGGTAAACCTCCAGGTCCAATTTCCACCTAGTTTGCCTGGAAAGTTCATCCTTGCCCCGCCGCCCAAACCTAGAACATCCTGCATAGGTATAACAGCTAAATCTGCCACAGATGAATAAGCTAACCTGATTAACTCAAAAGTTAAATCATCACCGTAATAATTAAGATACTTTTGAGCATGCTCAAAGATATCATTATCTTTATTTTTTTCTTTATTGAAAAAACCTTTGGTAGTATCATTATCATGAGAACCTGTATAGACTACACAATTAGGGATATAATTATGCGGAAGAAATCTTCTCTCCATCCCGGTACCAAACGCAAACTGAAGGATTTTCATACCTGGAAAATTAAACTGGTCTCTTAATTTAATAACAGCTTTTGTTATAACACCAAGATCTTCTGCAATAATGGGAAGTTCTCCCAAATGCTTGTTAACAGTATTAAAAAATTTTTCCCCGGGGGCTTTTATCCATTTGCCTTTCTCAGCAGTGGGTGCACCATCGGGAATTTCCCAGTATTTATCAAAACCTCTAAAATGATCCACTCGAATAATATCAACTAAACGAAGTTGATTGGACAATCTTTTTCTCCACCACAGGAAATCATCCTTTTCCATTTCATCCCACTTAAACAAAGGATTACCCCAAAGCTGACCTGTAGCACTAAAATAATCTGGTGGAACACCTGCAACTGTTTCGAGATTACCTTCTTTATCAACCGAGAAAAGTTTTTTATCCGCCCAAACATCTGCACTATCATAAGCCACAAAAATGGGGATATCACCAATGATCTTTATTCCTTTACTGTTTGCATAGTTCTTAAGTTCAAGCCACTGTTTAAAAAATAGAAACTGAATAAACTTGTGATATTTAATGCCATCTGCTAATTTCTCTTTCCATTTTTTTAAAGAACTCTCTTTTCTTAAAACTAGTTCTTTATCCCATTCAGTCCACAGAGCTCCCTCATGAAAATCTTTTGCAGCCATGAATAATGAATAGTCTTCAAGCCAATCTTTATTTTCCTCACAAAATTCTTCGAAATGATTTTTTAATTTTTTATTATATTTTTTGTAATTATTAAATGCAATGTTAAAGAGTTCATGTTTATAATATATGATACCGCCATAATCTATGAATGAAGGATTAAAATTTGGTACATTCTCTAAATTATTTTCAGATAATAAACCTTCTTCCTTTAATTTTTCCGGACTAATTAATAGAGGATTACCGGCAAAAGCAGAAAAACATTGGTAAGGAGAATCACCAAAACCGGTTGGACCTAACGGAAAAATTTGCCACAGTTTTTGTCCTGCTGCTTCTAAAAAATTAGTAAAATTATAAGCTTCTACGCCTAAATCCCCAATACCGAATCCCCCCGGAAGCGAAGTAGGATGAAGTAAAATTCCTGCTGAACGTTCAAATCTCATTTTCTTCTCTATAAAATTTATAAAAAATAAAAAAAGGTTAAGTAAAATAAAAATACTGGGGTTATAAAAACAGCTTTAAAACAAAAATGCGGTACTTTGTTTTAAAGTACCGCACTTTATTTTATAAATAACAATTAATTATAAAGCGTATTTTGCACCAGCGCGAATCTGAATATTATTAGCATTACTGGTTATTAAATTAAATAAAGCTGAAAAATCTAAATCAACATTAGGGTTAACCGGGAGTTCATAACCGGCGCCAATAGCAAAAGAGAATTCAGTTGAGCTACCGCCTACAGAACCACCTCCTATAGTATATCCAGGATATACAGTAATTGCTGGTATTTCAACACTTGCAGATAAAATTGCAAGTCCTAACTGACTTATACCATAAAATCCAACACCAGGAGTAAAGAAGTATTTAGCTCCGACCACAATTGGAACAACATGATAACTGGCATTGGCAACATCGGTTCCCCAGGTAATATATCCAATTTGGCCGATACCAACTAATTGGGGCATAAAAGCATATTCAAAACTGCCTAAACCACCAAATCCTACTTTAGCATTAGTACTTAAATCACCTAATGGAATAGATACAACAAAATCTGCACCTACTGCCATATTTTTGGTCTGAGCATTTGATGTAAATGCAATACCTGCAACTAGAAGAATTATAACAAATATTTTTCTCATGGGAATTCCCTTTTTTTGTTAATAAGGTATTATTTAGTTTTTCCGGTGAAACATAATTATTAATTTTCTAACTTTCAATAAGATATATCAAACAAAACAAAAAATTTTAAAGTAAATATCAGCTGAAAATTAGTCTAATACCGTAATAATCAATCAAAGAAAATGAATTAATTTGATACATACATTAATTATATGAACAAGTATTGGGCTAGAAAGTCTATGCTTTTAGGGTAATTCATATCTTATACCGGTAGTTAATGCAAAATAGAATACTGAAGAACCAGTTGCAAATATTGGTCCTATTTGTATATCGGCAGGGATATAAATATTTGGTGCAATCAAAAAATTAATACCTCCTCCGAACCTTATTGCTAAAGAAGGACCACCCGGGTAAAACCAAAGACTTAGCCCGCCATCTACATAAGGTTTCATGTCTACTTTATTTATCAAAATAAAATATTTAAAGTAATTAGCCCATTCAACCGGAGTACCTGCTTGTGAATTTATATTAAGTTCGGTACCTAAAGTCATATTGCTATCGTTGGGGTTGAAAAAATACTCTCCCATAGGGCCGAACTGAAATCCGGGAGAGGTCTCTGCACCCCCGGCTACGGAAAGACCAATTCTACCACCAACTACAAATTTGTTTTGTGAATAGGCTGAACCTACAACAAAAGAAACAATTGCTAATGCAAAAAATATTTTCTTCATTTTAATAAATTTTCTCTGGTAATGTTTTTTATATTAAAAGCTAAGATATAAAAATATATAAAGATGCATTAAACTAAAATTGTTAAAATCAAATTGTATATGTAAAAGTGTTGTGAAAAGTGATTGTCCGTACTTAAAGAACATTTTAGAATAAATAAGAAAGCCTTTCTAAATTGAAAGGCTTCAAACTCAAAAAACCGGTAAAAATAATTACGGTAATTCGTATCTAATACCGCTAGTGATAGCAAAATAAAAGATTGTATTACTAGTGCTTGCAGTGCTGCCGCCATAAGGGTATCCATAGTAACCATATGAAACGCCAGGAGTGCTGTAAAATACCGGGCCTAACTGCAGATCAGCAGGTATATAAAGATGAGGTGCTACTTTGAAACTTGCACCACCACCAAATCGGATTCCAAAAAAAGGACCGCCTGAAACAAACCAAAGATTTATACCGGCATCGGCATAAGGTTTAATATCCGGATTGCTTGGAATATCAAAATAATATTTGAAATAATCTGCCCATTCTATAGGGGTACCAGCCTGAGTATTAATGTTTAATTCTGTCCCCACCGCCATATTTTTGTTAAAAAGTAATTCAGCCATAGGACCTAGCTGCAAACCCGCAGCAGAACCGCCCCCCGCACTCGCAATAGACAATCCGAATCTTCCCCCAACTACCCACTTAAGTGATGATTGAGCATAAGATATATAAGTTATGCTGAAAAAAAAGAGAATAATAAAAAAGATTTTTTTCATAGAGCCTCCTGCATAAAAAGAGATTGGTTAACTAAGTGACAAATTAATTCCGGACATTAAATGAAACGAAAATAATAATTATTATAACTTTTAACAAAAATAATATCTTATAGACTGTCTTATTATATTTTTGTTTATTTAAAAAACAGTAGCAAAACGACAAGGCATAAAATTTGATAATTTTAAATGATTTATAAATTCATACTCTTTCTTGAACCGACATTAATTGAGTTTTTCTAAATCAAAATATTTTATATAAGTTTGCTGTTTATAATTTGAGGTAAAATTGAAACTAATAAGGAAGCTTTATGACTGGGTGCTAAGCTGGGCAGAAACCCCATATGGCGGAGTTGCACTATTTATACTTGCTTTTGCAGAATCCTCTTTTTTTCCTATTCCCCCTGATGCTCTTTTAATTGCCCTGGTTTTAGGCGCCACAACAAAAGCATTTAAATATGCTTCCACCTGCACAATTGCTTCAATTACAGGCGCTATGTTAGGCTATGCAATCGGGCATTTTGCCTGGTGGACTCCTTCAGGAGAGTTTACTTCATTGGCAGGTTTTTTCTTCACAAGGGTTCCCGGATTTACACATGAATTATTCTATAGAGTTCAACAACTTTATGATAAGTGGAATTTCTGGATAATATTTACAGCTGGATTTACACCATTACCTTACAAAGTTTTTACAATTTCTGCAGGTGCCTTTAAAATAAATTTTCCAATGTTTATAATCGCCTCAGTCGTAAGCAGGGGGGCAAGATTTTTCCTTGTTGCATTTTTAATATGGAAATTCGGCCCGACTATAAAAACATTTATTGATAAATATTTCAACTTGCTTGCCGTTGCTTTTACAGTTTTATTAATAGGAGGGTTTTTTGTAATAAAATACCTGATTTAAGGTTTGCCGGATTAACCCAATTCATTAAATCTTTTTTCAGCAGTTTGCTTTATTTGATCTGTTATTTCAGGATATCTCTTTAAGCAGTAATCGAATACATCTTTATCTAGAACATAAAGATCACTGTAAGTTATTGCTCGAACGCTTGCCGTTCTATTTATATTCTTAAATAGAGCGATTTCCCCAAAAAAATCTCCATCACTTAATGTATTTTTTGTTTTTGTTTCTAATTCGGAAATTACTTCCAGTTTGCCTCTTATGACAAAAAACATTTCATTTCCTTTGTCCCCTTCTTTAAAAACAAATTCACCTGGGATAAAGACCAAAGGCCTCAAATGAAGTGACATCTCCTTTAAAAACCGATCATCAATTCCTTTGAAGAGAGGAATTTTTTCAAGTATTTCTCTTTTAAGGAACAGGGATACTTCATTTTGTAAACCATTCGGCAGCTTTGAGATAAATGCTGCTTCATCATATCCTAATCTTTTTTTCCAGATATAAATATAATAATCCCGAATTTTTTTCTGGAGCCCTAAGGGGATATTCCTGAAATTTGAGAAGGCTTTTAAACTTTCAATATTTTTAAAAAACTGAGCCTTAGCCGGATCTCTTTTGGATAGTATATTTGCTACGTTTCCAATTAAATAGCCATAGACACCTACTCCAAACATCATAACCAATATTGAATAAATATGCTGAATGTTATTTAGAGGAGTAATATCACCATATCCCACAGTGGTGAAAGTCTGTACACACCAATAAAGTGAATTAATATATTTAGCTGTTCCATTGATATCCGGGGAGAAATCATAAAGGACCATCCATCCGCATGAAAGCCAGTGAATAAGAATTAATAGCCAAAAAATGAAAAAGCCAAGATTAAGATAATCGCTAAACCGTAAAACATATCTTCGCAACTCATGCATATATTGTGCAACTCTTGCAAGTTTTATAAGCCTTAAGATTTGCAAAAAAGATAAACCAAATACCAAATAGAAAGGGAAGGCTGCAACTGAATCAACAATTATCCAAGCGAAAGAATAACCCGATATTTCCTCTCCTTCGAAAGATGATATCTTTGTTTTTAAATTTAATCCTTCAAAAAAATTATAAAATAGATCTAAAATAAATATTATTGTTATTATCCAATCGAGATACAATAATCCACTCCCCTCGTTTAAATCATTAACCATTCGAAGAGGGATATATATTGCAGATAAAACAGTACAGATTGTAATAAGAGGGCGCCAGATGTATGAAAAGAAATTATTTTTCGAAAACATTTTTGATATTTTGTTAAATAATCTATTTCGATAAAATAATAAATTAAATCAACATTATTAAAAAGTTTTTATTAAACCCTGTTTCCAGGCTTATATTTTATTGATTTTAGAAGTCAATCTTTGTATCTTCAAAAAAAAATTATAAAGACACACGGATCAAAAAGACTAATTATTAAATAAAGAGTTAAAATATACAACAGCACCTATATGTGCGGTCAGTAAATCCGTTTTAGATTTGGAAGTATTATAAGTTACTTTTCCATTTGCCACTATTACAGAACCTTCTTTTAAATATTCTGCTTCTGAACCGTATAAATAACGGGCTTTTAAATCGATAAATACAGACCCTACTTTATCTACCGGATTATCTGAAGAGAAAACTTGAATTAGAAATCCCCCGCCTGCTCCATAACTCCATGCAAAATCATCAAAGTTTGTAGAACTTGCTACTTCATCAACACCACGGCTTTTAATAGTTGTTTCGGTATATATATACGAACCGCCAAACAAACCTTCAGCGTATGGTCTTACTATTCCTGTAGGGAAAGCTAATTGAAAAAGAATATGAAAATTTACAATATTATTTGATCTATCAACGTCAACAGTAACATCCGGAATAGTTGAGCTGAAAGGTTCTGGTCTTGTTTCGCTGCCGTAGTTTATAAATCCTAAATTTAAGCCTATAGAAAAAGGGTTTTTTACGGTCGGTGTAAGAATGAGAAATCCGCCGCTGACTCCAAATCCGGTTCTTTTGACATTATTATTAAATTCACCTATTGGAAAGCCCAATGTGAAATTAAATCCACCAACTTGCGCTAAACAACTAAATGATGATATTGTTATTAAGAAAAGAAACATTGTAAATGACTTTTTCATGATTTCCCTTTATTTAGATTATTTTAAAACTTACTAATTTATTTATAATTTTCAGAAGTAAATTTTTTAGGGATCCCAAAATATATCCTTAAAAGTCTTTAAGTAAAGAATTTTGTATGAACGGCAATTAATAAATATGAAAGAATTATTTATCCCATAAAATTAATTCTTATATGTTTAAATTAATTATAAAATTGGTCTTACTTCTTTCCTTAATAATAATTCTAATCGTAGTAGGAATATCTTCCGGAGTTATAAATATCTCCAAAATAAACAACTCTAATAATTCTAACCAGGAAATTTTAACAAAGATTGCAGAAATCGGGAATTTTCAGCTCATCAAATTCAATTTAAATTATACTGTTGAAGATACTATAAAAAACGATTCGCTGCTTTCTTATAAACTTCCGTCAAATAACAGAATACTTGCTGTGATAAAAGGCGAAGTAGATGCTTGCATCAATTTAAAAGGAATTAGAGAAGAAGACATAAAAACAGATAAAGATACTATTTACTTATACCTGCAGGAGCCTGTTTTATGTAATACAAAAGTAAATTATGAACAATCTAAGTTTTATGATACAAATTTAAATTCACATTCATTTGATCAGAAAATGATTAATAAATATTTTCCCAACATGGGAAATATTCTAAAAGCTGAAGCGATTCGTATGGGACTTTTGGATCAGGCAAAGGAAAACGCTAAGAAAATTTTGATTCCTATATTAAAAGAAATGTTTAGAAAGAAATTTGTCCTGGAATTTAAAGGAAGCTAATTTAATTCGATGATTTAATCCGTAAACCCTTCGGGACAAGGAACATTTCAAGCAGATCAAAAAAACCTTGCACTAAAAGCGCCAGAAGTGCAGCAGGTATTGCTCCTTCAAGAATTAAAGAAACATCATCCAATCTTATTCCGGTTAAAATCGGCTGTCCATACCCACCTGCACCTATTAATGCTCCCAAAGTTGCAGTGCCAACATTTATGACTGCTGAAGTTTTAATCCCAGCTAATATTGATCTGGATGCTAGCGGGAGTTCAATCAAACGCAATCGTGCAAAGGAAGATATTCCCAAAGCTTCGGCAGATTCTTTAATTGATAATGGTATATCCATTAAACCGGAATATGTATTTCGAACAATAGGAAGAAGACTATAAAGAAATAAAGCAACAATTGCAGGCCATGATCCGATTCCCAGCAAAGGTATCATAAAAACTAAAAGGGCAAGTGAAGGAATTGTCTGTATTATACCTGTAATTCCAAGGATAACATTTGCAAATTTCTGATTTTTATATGCCAAAATTCCAAGCGGGATTGAAGTTATTATTGCGCTGAACAATGAAATTAATACAAGGAAAAGATGTTCTCTAGTATAAAGCCAGATTCGTTCTAAAAAAGTATCTACTTCATAATTTGTTTTAATAGAAAATTTCTCTTTAATAGAATTGGAAGCTACTATTGTTTCAGGCACTTTATTTATTTTAACTTCTGCATTCATTTTTATCATAGTCGATTCGGGAATATTTCCCTCAAGACGAAGAATTGATTTTAAAGCGCCGGGTGATTTTGATTCTAACTCGGAACGATAAACAAAAACGGCTTTGTATTCCGGGAAGTAATGTAAATCATCTTTTAAAACTTTAAGATTATAATATTTGATATCAGCATCGGTAGAATAAAAATCAATTACATCAATTGAACCGTTTGCAAGCCCTCGGTATGCAAGATCATGATCAAGCCCTTTTACATTATTTTGCGGCAGATTATATCTACCTTTTAAGCCCGGCCAGCCATCTTTTCTATCCATAAATTCATTACTAAACCCGAAGCGTAATTTAGGATGACCCTTTAGATCTGAAATTTTTTTAATATTTAATCTATCTGCCAGGCTTTTTTTCATTCCAACTGCATATGTATCATTGAAGCCAAGAGATTTGCTCATACTTATATTCATTTTACCTAAAACATTTTTCATACTTTCATCATTGGGAATATTATCGCCGGCAAGAATTTCTTCTCTTATTGTTCCTGTATATTCCGGATAAATGTCTATATCACCTTTAATTAAAGCATTCCATAAAATTCTTGTTCCGCCGAGTTCTCTTAAATGCTTTACATTTGAACTCCTAAGACGTGCAAGCTGTGCAGCGATCTCCCCCAAAATGACACTTTCAGTAAATTTCTTTGAACCGATTTTTAACGGATAATCTTCTTTCTTATGCTGCGGGAAAAGAGGTATGTTAAAAATTATAAAAAGGATTAATAATCCCGGAAGTTTTTTATTAACAAAGTTTTTTGAGAATAATAATTTCAATTCAAAATCAGGATAGTGTTC
>CAYUVK010000005.1:0-73945 GCA_964448105.1 uncultured Ignavibacteriaceae bacterium | reverse complement strand
ATATTATAAATAGATAAATTACTAATTTAAACTTAAAATAAAATAGGAATTTTCAAATCCGGTTAAGACTAATACCCAGGTAATTTTACCAGCGGTTCAAAAGCTTCAATGAATTTATCACCTTTATAATAAACTTTCTCTAAAAAAAGCCCTGAAGGAGGAGCTGTATATTTAGCTGGTTCGTTTGATTTTGTAATTAAAAAGATTTTTAAATCCGCTTCAGTCATTTTTCCTCTTCCTATTTCAACTAAAATCCCGACCATTCTTCTTACCATTTTCCAGAGAAAATGTGAACCGGTAATCCTTATTAAAATAAGTTCACCTTCCTTCTTCATCTGTATATTTTCAATCAATACTTTAGTGGATTTTTCCTCTATATCATCATCTGAAAATGATGCGAAATTATGCATACCAATAAAAATAGAAGAAGCATCCATCATTTTGTCAAAGTCTAATTTATCCTTTATCCACCAGACATAATTTTTCCCGAAAGCTGTTCTTCGCTGGGATATTTGATAGATATAACTTCTTTTAACAGCATCGTGCCTTGAATGAAATTTATGATCAATTTTTTCAACTTCAACAATATTTATATCATGCGGTAATTTATCATTCATCTTCATTTTTATAATTTCAGGAGCGAGCATCGTTTTAACTTCAAGATGTGCGACCTGGCTAATTGCATGCACTCCGCTGTCTGTTCTTCCCGAACCTTGCAAATCAATTTTCGAATCATCAAAAATTTCTTGAGCAATATTTAATAGTATTCCCTGCACCGTTCTTGCATTATTCTGTTTTTGCCAGCCGCTGTAGCGGGTTCCTTCATATTCAATATAAATTTTGAAACGGGACATATCAATAAATTATATCCAATTGATTTTTATTTCTGTTTCAAGAGATTTAAACTCTTTATCCCCGGTAACCAAAACAGCTTTTTTATCTTTCGCAAGTGCTGCGGCAAAAGCATCTGCATAAGAGATTTTATATAAAGCTTTATAATTGGCGGCTGTCAGGGTCAATTCTTTATTCGCATCTACAATCGTAATCGGGTATCGGGCTATAGTAGCTTTTAATAACTCAGCATTTTCTTTTCCTTGTGTTCTTAATGTTATATAATAAATTTCACCCCAATTTATTACACACATAAATAGCCCAACTTCACCAAGTAAGGCTTTAGTTAGTAAGTCATAAACTTTCATTGCTCCACTTTCACCCCTCGCATAAGATATTATTGCAAAACTATCTAATACAAAACTTTTCATAATTCACGTTCTTTCTTTTTCTCTTCCATTAGAGCTTTCATAAGATCACCTTTCCCTTTTAAAAAACCAATATTTGATTTTATTAACTCAGGAGTTACAGGAATAATTTTTATTCCATCTTCTTCTTCATAAAAATTAACTCGGGTACCTGCTTTTATTCCAAATTTTTTACGCAGCTTGGACGGAATTACCAACTGCCCTTTTGAGGTTACATAGCCTGTTTCCATTCCATTCTCCTTTTTTATCCGAAAATTACCATTAAGTTAAACATTATAAAAATGTAAGTCAAATATAAATAGTAAGACATAAAAATAAGGTGGGACATGTAGACTGATTAAATATAAATGTTAAGAGAAATTTTTGTTAATTAGATAATTTTTGAAGTTGTTTTGGGAGAGATAACTATACTTTCTTCTGCATAATCATCTTGAGTTTCATAAACTCTTACTTTGACCTGCTTGATATTAGGCGGGAAATTTATTTTTTTAACTTCTCTTAAAAAGTATCTGCATATATTTTCAACTGTAGATTGGAAATCAACTACAACTTTTTTTGATTTCATTTTGTCTAGGAATTCAATAGTATCTCTGTCTTCTTTATAAACAAGAAACGCATGATCTAAATTTTCAACCAATGGATTTACAATTTTTTTTAAATCATAATAATCCATCACCATGCCATTATCCTGGACATCACCTTCAAGTTCAATTAACATTTTATATGAATGGCCGTGAATGTTTTTACATTTATCAAAATGTTCGGGGAGCCTATGTCCCATTTCCCATCTAAATTCTTTTGCTATTTTCATTAAACACCTTTTGCTAACGGGTCCCAAATAAATTTATGCATCTGTAACTGAAATCTTACATTAATCTTTTCTTCCAAAATCCAGTTAACAAGAGTTAACGGCTCAAGCTCACCAAAAACTACGGAGAATAAAATCTCGCATTTATTATTTAATTCATATTTTTTTATAACTTCTTTAGCCCACTCATAATCTTCTTTCGAACCGATAACAAATTTTAATTCATCGGAAGGATTCAAATAGTCTATATTTTCATAAAGATTTTTTTTAACCATTCCGCTGGAAGGGCATTTTAAATCCATAATTATTTTTACAGCAGGATCAACATACTTAATGGGTAAACTCCCACCGGTTTCCAATAATACCTCAAACTTCTCTTCACAAAGCCGTTTTAATAAATCATAACATTCTTTCTGAAACAGCGGCTCGCCCCCGGTAACTTCAACTAATCTGCAGTTATATTTTTTAACCTGCAAAATCACTCCATCGATAGAATAATCTTTACCTTCATAAAAAGCATATTCCGTATCACAGTATGTGCAGCGAAGATTACAATAAGTCAACCTTATAAAAACACACGGCAGTCCAGCTTTTGAGCTTTCACCCTGGATGGAGAAATATATTTCATTTATTTTCAGCATAAAAAAACTAAATATTAAAAGATTTTAACATAAAGAATATTATAAATTCTCTACAAAAGTAAAAAACAAAAATTTGACATCAAATTCACTAATCGATATATTTAGGGTCAATTTTTAAAAATTTAAGGTATAATATGGCAAGTCATAAATCGGCTAAGAAAAGAATACGTACAAGCGAAAGAAGAAGAATAGTCAATAAAAGTAACGAATCCAAAATAAAAACTTTAGTAAAGAAAACACTTAGTTCAACAAAAAAAGACGAAGCTGAAAAAGTTTATAAGGAAGCAGTATCGGTTATAGACAGAAACGTTTCAAAAGGTATTATCCACAGGAATAATGCTGCAAGAAAAAAAGCTGCTTTAACAAAACACCTGAACAGTTTAGAAGTTTCAAAAGCTGAGCAGCCTAAGCCGAAAAAGTAAATAACAAAAAGTCAAAATTTAATTTGAATTTTGACTTTTATTTCAAATCCTCTATTGCATCAATACCTTCAGGCATAGGAAGATAAAACCGGATAGGCTGAATTGTTCCGTCTCTTTTAATTAATCTTTCAACCCTCTTTTTAATAATTACACTATGCTCAATATGAACATTATCCTCTATTATTGAACCGAAGATGTAGCTTGTTCCTTTTATTAAAACTTCTTTGCCAATTCTTAAAGGAAATTCATCACTACCCGTCATATTAACACTGGATTCGATCCTTGATTTACCACCGATAATTATATTGCCCTTTATAATATCACCGGACAAAATTTCAACATAATTACCAATTTCAAAGACCTGGGCCGGAAAAGTTGAAAGATGAACATTATCCCAGACAATTATATTTTGCCCAAAGTGTACATTTCCATCCACGTAAACATTCTTTTTTAGTTCCAGGTTATAATTTAATTTAACACCCTTTCCGATATAAACACCTCTTCCGATCCTTATATCAAGAGGAATATTCTTCTTATCCTTTTCGATAATTTCTTCAACAATATCTTCGTGTATAAAAAAATCATCCGGGTCATCTATTTCAATTATATCTTTTAATTTTTCATAGACTTTTTTTCTTGCAACGTTTTCCATTTCCTTTAATACAGATTTGTTGTTAAATCCCATAACAACATACTGTTCAAGCGGACTAACTGCCGTTACAGAATAACCATTTTTATTAAACAGGGAGATCAAATCGGTAATATAAATTTCATTCTGAGCATTATTGCTGGAAATATGTTTAACCTGCTCGGATAGTTTCTTGTAATTAAAAGCATATACACCGGAATTGAATTCGTTATTGTTTATCAATTCTTCTCTTGAATAAGAATATACTTTACCATTAAAGTTCAGTTTATAAGGTTTGCCGGGATTAAGAGAAAGTATATCCTTATGTTCCATAATTTCTATCACTTTCCCTTTATCATTTCCCGAAGATACCCCATCATCATCTTTTTCTTTTACACGGATTATTCTGCCGTAAGAATTATCTTCCGGGTTGCCTTCAAAGATCCCGGTTAAAACCATCATATCACTTTTGGATTTTAAAAATTCTTTGCGGAATCTTGTCATAGTATCCCGGTCAATTAATCCCATATCGCCCGGAAGTATATAGACAGTTCCATCAAAAAGTTTATCATCGATTCTTTCCAGTGCAACCTGCACGGCGTGACCTGTTCCGTTTTGAGTTTCCTGGAATGCAAACAGAGTGTTCTCCCGTTTACCAATTACCTGCATAACATCTTTTGCTTTTATCCCGACAACAACAATAGTGTTTACATCATTTATTCCGTTTCTGCATGAATTATAAACTCTTTCTACTGTAGGGACTTCCCAAATTTTGTGAAGCATTTTTGATTTCTGAGATTTGATTCGCTTCCCGTGACCGGCAGCCAAAATAATTACTACTTCTTTATATTCATAATTAAAATCGGAAGAAAGATTGTCTATTAATTTATAAGTTTCGTTTCGTTCCGTTACTTCCATTAAATCTCCAATTAATATTTCTTAAAAAGTAAATATAGAATAGATGAATTTCAATTGAGATATAAAATAAATTTAACCTGAAAAATAATAGCTGAAACTAATTTTTCATAGTTTCAGTAACATAATTTATGCCGGAAATCAAAGAAATTAAAAAGGCAAAAACAATTGAAAGAATTGGTGAATCTATAAAACCTGCAGTTAATGCAGAAAGGATTAATCCCGAAAACCCTAACAAAACTCCCCAAAGAACCGTTTTGTAAATTTTATCGATATTATTTCTAAGTAGCTTTATCATAAAGTAATATGGAACAATTATTATAATTAAAAAAGATGCGAGTCCTAAAAAACCGCTTTCAAAGAAAATTTGTATGAAATCATTATGCCAGCTTCCTATTCCTTTGTCTGCCAACATGTTCTTATAAGGGAAAATTTCCTTAAACGTTCTTGGACCGTAACCCAACAAAGGTTTTTGAAATTCTAGGAATAAATCATTTGTACCTTTTATTAATACATCCCTATCTGAAAGACTTGCCGGTGCTTCCATTCTTGCAGTCGCTTCGATAGAATTGTTATAGAACGAAAATGCAGATATAATAAAAGTAAATAAAATTATTATGAAAGTTTCTTTAATATTTATCTTTTTCAAAAATAGTCCTGCAGCAAATAATATTACGATTACTGCAATATTGGTTCTGCCAAGTGAAGTAATTACTGCAGAAAATATAATTGATAATAAAAGAGATTTATAAAGAAAACCTTTTTTAATGTTTAAAGGAAGACAAACTAAAACTCCAAACCCTACCAACAAATATGATGAGAATGTTGAATACCCTGAGGAAAATGTCTGGGCCCTATCTACCATTGAAAGATTAAACCGTGTCAATCCCAATAAAGCTGCTGCTGCTGCCGCTATTGCAAAAGAATAAACAATAACTTTGATCCTTTTTTCATTAAGTACTTTTAAATAAAAATCGAAAGAGAAAAACCCTAAATAAAATAAGGCATCTTTATAATATGCTTGATTGCTTTCAACGGGATAATCCGAGAATATAATTGAAATTATTCTCACTATAAGAAAAACAAATATAACTTTAGCGAATATTCCAAAAGCTTTTTTCTTTTCCAAAAATTTGTCAAATATCCAAAGAATTGATAAAGCACCGACAAAAATTTGCAGAAGAAATAATGAAAATAAGAAACTGCAGACAGATGCAAATAATAAATAAAAATATAGGTTCTGATTAAACCTGCTTGAAATCTGCATATTAGTCATTAAACCAAATTTTGTAGAATTTATTGAATAATCTGCACATATTAACAGGTGAGAATGAAATTATTTGCATAATTTGGATTATTTTTATTTAGTAAAAGCTTTTTATATTTTTATTTCTATTTAAATAAATTAAATAAACAATTATTCCAATCAAAAAAGACAATTAAATTGAAAATATTTTGGCGATTCTTTAAATATTTAAAACCCTATACAAAAATACTAATCTTAGCTAATATTTTTATGCTTCTTTTCGTTATTGCCAACCTTTTTTCAATCGGTTTGTTAATGCCCTTTTTTGACCTGCTTTTTAACAAATCGACTCAAACTGTGAAGCCGATGAATGTAAGCATATTTAATATTAAAGAATATTTAACATATCAATTAAATGTATTTACTTCCAAATATTCAAAAATAGATTTAGTTACTTACCTATCTCTATTAATGATAATCATTTTCTTTATAAAAAATCTTTTTTCTTATTTACAAACTTATTTTATGTCTTCGGTTGAACAAGGGGTGATAAGAGATATTCGGTTAGAGCTTTATAAGCATTTTCAAAAATTATCAATAGGATTTTTTACCGAAGAAAAAAAAGGGATATTAATATCCCGCATTATAAATGATGTGCAGATAATTAAAGATTCAATGATTGCAGTTATTAACAGCATCTTCCGGGACCCTACCCAAATAATAATTTTTTCTATTGTTATGTTCATCTTTAACTGGAAGTTAACCCTTCTCATTTTTGTCCTAATGCCGGTTACCGCTTTTATTCTTACAAAGATTGGGGATTCACTGAAAAGAAGAAGCATACGTTCACAGGAAAAAATAGCCAATGTTACTTCTTTGCTTGATGAAACATTTGGAGCAATGAGAATAGTCAAAGCATTTAATATGGAGAACTACGAGATAAACAAATTCAGAAACGAAGAAAAAAATTATTTTGATATTCTCACCAGTCTTGTTAGAAGAAGAGCATTGGCAGCACCCATTACGGAAATAATCGGTGTAATAAGTATTACGATAATTTTATTTTTTATCGGCAGGGAAATAGTTACAGGGCATAGTGATATGACGCCCGGAGCTTTTCTAGTGTATATTGGAATTTTTTTCCAGATGATGCCTTCCTTAAAACTTTTTGGTCAAATGTTTAACAGTATCCAGGAAGGAACCGCTGCATCGGAACGTGTATTCAGTATTCTTGATACTCAACCCGATATAATAAATGCACCTGATGCTGTCGAGTTGAAATCTTTTGATAACAGAATTGAATTTGTAAATGTTAATTTTAAATATGCAAAAAGCGAGCTCATTCTTAAAGATATTAACCTTAAAATTAATAAAGGTAAAATTGTTGCAATTGTTGGTCCCAGTGGTGCGGGAAAATCAAGCTTAATTGATCTCATACCGCGTTTTTATGACCCTATTGACGGAGAAGTATTAATAGACGAAATAAATTTAAAAAAAATAAAGATTGAATCGCTAAGAAAATTAATAGGAATAGTAACACAGGAAACTCTTCTATTTAATGATTCTATTAAAAACAATATTGCCTATGGATCTCAAGGTGCTTCTTTTGAAGAAATAGTAATAGCAGCTAAAACAGCAAATGCCCATAATTTTATTGAAGAATTAAGCAACGGTTATGATACATTTATAGGTGACAGGGGAGTTAAATTATCGGGAGGTGAGAGACAAAGAATTTCAATTGCAAGAGCAATATTAAAAAATCCCCCAATACTTATTCTTGATGAAGCAACCTCCTCACTCGACACAGAATCGGAATTACTAGTTCAACAGGCTATTGAAAGATTGATGACCGGAAGAACTTCAATTGTAATTGCTCACAGATTATCAACGGTGCAGAATGCAGATAAAATTGTTGTTTTAAATGAAGGTAAAATCGTGGAAACAGGAGTTCATTCTTCTCTTTTGGAAATCGACGGGCTTTATAAAAAATTATACAATATGCAGTTTAAATTGTAATGAAAGTATCCGGGTTTACCATTATACGAAATGGTATAAAATATTTTTATCCTTTTGTTGAAGCAATTAAATCAATCCTTCCCCTTTGTGATGAAGTAATTGTTAATGTTGGTGGATCCGAAGATTCTACACTCGAAACAATTAAATCAATAAAGGATGATCGGATTAAAATAATCTTATCTGAATGGGATATGAGCCTGAGAGAAAACGGAGAGGTTCTTTCCATTGAAACAAATAAAGCTCTTAAAAATTGTAAAGGAGATTGGTGCTTTTATATACAAGCCGATGAAGTTCTGCATGAAAAATATATTCCGGCTGTAAAAAATGCACTGGAGAAATATTTAAATAATAAAAAAGTTGCGGCTCTTAGATTTTATTACAAACATTTTTACGGAAGCTATGATTATTTTCAGGATAACTATCGTAACTGGTATTTTAGAGAAGTAAGAGTAATTAAGAATTCCGAAGATATTGTATCGTGGGGTGATGCAATGAATTTTAAGCACAAAGATGGAAGCTCGGTTAATTTTAAAGATATTGATGCTGAAATTTATCACTATGGATGGGTCAGACCTCCAAATACTATGCTTTTAAAACGAATCGACTTTCATAAATTATATCACACAGATAAGGAAGTGGAACAACTAGCTTCTTCAATAACACATTATGATGATCTGGGTAACCTAAAAAAATTCCAGGGAACACATCCTGCTGTTATGCAGGAAAGGATAAAAATGCTGAACTGGGATTTTGATGCAAAGCTTGATAAACAAAAACCCGATTGGGTTAGAAAGATTTTAATTTTCCTTCACCCGTTGATTAAGAGAATCTTTAAATCTAAAGATAAAAAAGACTAAGCGCTGTAGCTTTGACCTTGAGGAATATTCTGCAGTCCGCATCCCCCTCTAACGGAAATTTTTTTGATCATTTCCAGGTTTATAAAATTATAAATATTTATATGTGAATTTTCTCCGAACCCGTTATCAAATATTACCCAATTATTTACTATAAAGAAATTTTTTACACCATCCCCTTCAAATATTTTTAGTATTTTTTTATCTTCTAACGAATAAATAATCAATTTTGAATTGCCGGAATCAGACTTTGCCTCACTCCTTCCTGAACGCATTTTAATTGTTGAGAAAATCAAAATTTTCTTATCCTTCGACCAATTGATTTCGTTTAACTTTTGATTAACAGTAGTAATTAATGTGGTATCATTATTTTTCAAATTCACTAAGAATAGAGAATTTAAATCTCCTTCCACGGAAAATATTTTATATTCACCATTAGTAATATTCTGTTCTAATTCCTCAGGCTTTGGATATCCTTCTTTTGTTATATTGAAAGTCTTTATTTCATCAAGAATTTTTTGCCCGGTTATGTCAAAAAAAATATTTCTTTGATGAATATAATCAGGGTTCTTTTTATCAATATAATTTAAACATACCTTAAAACTGTTTTTGGTATCCCATCCGGTAAAAACCTGGATACCGCTCCCAATATCAGTTAAATATTTAACTATACCGGTGTTAACATTAATTAAATAAATTTTGATATTGTTTACAAATGGAAGGGCTCCACTTCTACCCGAATTTCTTGCCGTGATGAAAAATGCTCCTCTCCTATTTTCGGAATAATACAATTTGACCACTTTTTCATATCTCTTAGACCAAAAAACAGAATAATCTTCTTTGTTAACATCATATTTATAAATCCCGGAATTTTTATTAACCATTCCAACAAATAAAAAATCATTGAACTCTTCACCGGCAATTTCAGCATTTTCGGAAGGATTATTTTCTTGTCTATTTTTTTGACCAACGTTATTACTATTGCATCCGGTGATCAATAAGAGAATAAAAATTAAGATTTTATATTTGTACATTTTTCAAACCTGCAACACTTAAGAATAAATTTAGGATCAAGTTAATAAAACTCATAAAATACTTCCATAAAGGACTATAAATTAGAACCAGGAGTATTATTGAACCATATAATCTTAAATTTAATAACGTTGCGGTAATTTTATTGGGATATATATCAAACAAAATATGAGAGCCGTCCAAGGGAGGAATAGGAAGAAGATTAAATGCAAATAAGAATATATTAAAAAATACTCCGTACCAGAAAATATTTAAAAAATATTCGCGGAAATGAAAATTAAGATTCAGGGTTATTAAAAACCCGATAAAGAAAATTACTGATAAAATAAAATTTGATAACGGACCGGTAAACGATACTATTGCATCATCGCGCAGTTGATTCTTAAAATTATTTCTGTTTACCGGGACAGGTTTTGCCCAGCCAATTAAAGCAAAGCCTGATGCAAATGACGCCAGCGGCATAAGAACTGTCCCAATAAGGTCTGCATGTTTAATAGGGTTGAGAGTAAGACGTCCAAGCTTTTTTGCAGTATCATCACCAAGCTTTGATGCTGAAAATGCATGTGCAAATTCATGAATGGTAATTGAAATAAAAAACAGCGGTAGAAAAAGAAAAAAAGATATTAGTTTTTGACTTACCTGGATATCGGGCAAAATTAACCTCTCGGATGAAATTGTTTATGTTCTTGTTTAATATATTCCCTATCAATATGTGTATAAATTTGTGTAGTGGAAATATCCGCATGCCCGAGCATTTCCTGTACAGCTCTTAAGTCAGCACCACCTTCAAGCAAATGAGTTGCAAAAGAATGACGAAAAGTGTGAGGGTGAACTTCCTTTGTTATACCGGCTTCTTTTGCATATTTATCAACTATTTTCCAAATACCCATACGTGATAACTTTGATCCTCTAATATTTAAAAAAAGATAATTTTCACTTTTAATACCTTTAATTAACAATGGCCTGCCGGTTTTAATATAATTTTTCGTCCATTCGATTGCACTGCAGCCTATCGGAACCAATCTCTCTTTCGAGCCTTTTCCGAAAACACGAATTATTTCTTCATCAAAGTATAAGGAAGATAATTTAAGATTTATTAATTCGGAAACTCTTAAACCGCACGCATAAAAGACTTCCAATAATGCTTTGTCTCTTAGACCTAATTTATCATTTATATCCGGCTTCGATAACATTTCATCTATTTCATTTATTGATAAAACCGAAGGCAAATTTTTTGATAATTTCGGAGCAGATATTTTCTCTATCGGGTTTTGAGCAATATATTTATTCATATAAAGATAATTGAAGAATCCCTTTAAAGAGGAAAAATATCTTGCAGCGGATGAGCTTGCCAGTCCTACATCTTTGAGTGAATTAAAAAAATTATTAATGTGCTCTGTTTTAATTTCCGAAGGGTCGGTTATGTTATATTCATCAAGAAACTTAATAAAAGAAGAAAGATCATTTTTATATGAAGCGGTTGTATTTTCGGAAAGATTCTTTTCAAGCTTTAAAATAGTTAAATATTCTTTCAAGAAAATTTTCATTTCTTTTCAATTTCTTCGTCGATCCCTTTTTCCATTTCGTCCTGTTTAGGGTACCTGATTCTCCTATGATGCTGCCCGATTAAAATACTTAAAAAAGCTTCCTTAATTTTATTTATATCACTAAAGGTTAAAGGAGATTCATCTAACTGTCCGTCACCTATTCTTGTTTTAATAATTTTATCGACTAGATTTTCAACTTTAACCGGATCGGGATCTTCAATTGCACGGACGGCGGATTCACAGCCATCGGCAAGCATAATTATAGCTGTTTCTTTTGACTTAGGTTTAGGACCGGGATATTGATATTTTTTAATATCTACTTTTTCTTCGCCGTATCGTTCTTTAGCTTTTTCATAAAAGAAAGACATAGTATTTGTTCCGTGGTGCATCGGGATAAAATCTATTATTTCCTGCGGAAGGTTGTTTTCTTTCGCAAGTTCAATGCCTTCTTTAACATGTCTGCTTATTAGTTCTACACTTTCTTCCGGTGTAAGATTTTCATGAATATTCTGGTTATTAAGCTGGTTTTCCACGAAGTTCTTTGGTGTTATTGTTTTTCCTATATCATGATAATATGCACCAACTCTAGCCAGTAATGGATTAGCACCTATTCTTTCTGCAGCAGCTTCGGCAAGAGTACCCATAGTCATTGAATGGTTAAATGTTCCGGGAGCTATTCTTGCAAGGTCCCTTAAAAGAGGCCTGTCGAAATTCGATAATTCCAATAGAGTAAGATCTGTAGTTATGTTGAAAAACCTTTCAAAGAAAATTAATAAACCGTAAGTTAAAACCGGGCTGATAAGAGAATTCGAACCTGCAAAAGCAAATTCAACAAGCAAGTTTTCTACAGATGCAAAACGTTCAAAACCAAATGCGAGAACCGAGATCGTATATCCTAATAAAATAAATGAAAAAGATCTGAATATTTGCGAACGGTTTTTAATATCTCTTACAGTATAAACGGCTAACCCGCCGGCAAAAATATTCATGGCAGAAAAAGCATACTCGTTTCCTCTTAAAGCTCCCGCAATAAGTGCCATAATTATTGTTGAATAAAAACCTATCCTTGAATCAAAGATAATTGTTAAAAGCATTGAAGCTGCAGGCAAGACTATTAAAAGCTGAACCGGTGTGGAAGCAGAAATTTGATTAATTAGATATGTAACAAATGAAATAAAAACAAAAATAATGGAAATAAGAATTATTTTTTGATTGTTATAATATATCTTTTTTCTAAATAGGAATAAGTAAATTGAAAATAGTGAAATTAAGAATGCTATATGTAAAAATTTTCCGAGAAATTGAAGGAAATATCCTTCATTTCCAATTTTTTCTCCTTTAGCCTGTTTGTAAGAATCAATTTTTAGTTTAGCTTCTTTTGTAATGCGGTCGTGCTTGCCGATAATTCTTTCATTTTCAGTAACTATGCCTGAATACTTAGATACATTTTTTTTTGCCTGCTCAATTTCTTCGTTGGTTAGATTCGCTGAATAAATAATATTTGGTTCAATAAAATGATCTGCATATTCAATCACTGCATTCTCAATATCCGAAGAAAATTTCCAATTTTTTATTTCTTCCATTACTTCTTTTTTAGCATTAACTATGTCTAAAAACTTATCCGAGGGTTCAATCCTATCAATATTCCCGACTCTTATTGCTATGCTGTCTTTTGAAATCTGGTTTTGACTTTTATCTAAAATTCCGATTTTATAAACATCGCTTATTATATTTTCAACAATAGAAAACAATTTCTTAATACTCTGATTTTGTTTGGCAAGCATATTCCTTTCCTGCCTGCGTAGATTTTCAAAAGTATTAAAAGAAGCGGAAGTTAAAAAAGTCGGGTTTATATTTTGGCCTTCATTGGTTTTTAAACTGCTATCAACCATTTTCAGGAGATATTTGTTGTAGCTTCTTACAGAATCGAAAATACTTTTTACATTATCTTCATCTTTTTTAAAAACCGGGTAAACACTCTCTTCAGCAGTTTTTAATTCAGCTTTGTAAACCTCCGGATCCTTATAAACCGGGAAACTAAAAGGTGCAATTAGATCATCATTTATCCAGATTGATCCTACTGAAACTTCAGATTCAATAGACTCTCCTTTAGGAAACATAAAAACAATTAATAGAATTGTTACTAAAGCTATTAGAATCTTTATCTTATTGCTGCTTAACAGTTTATTTTCATCAGATTCAGGCATTATTTAACTCATTTTCGATTTTAATAACTTCTCAAGAAATTCTGCCGTGCCATCTTCATTATTGCTTTTTTCGGTTATTAAGTTTGCCATTCTTTTTATCTCAGGAACTGCATTATCCAAGGCTACTTTATAAGCGTTCGTTTTAAATAAACTTATATCATTATACCAATCTCCGACTACTGCCGCTTCTTCAGGTTTTATTTTCAAATATTTTAAAAGCTTCAGCATTCCTTTCCCCTTTGAAATTTTTTTTCTTCTTATTTCAATATAGTAAATATTATCATGATGCTGAGATTTAAAATAAGAAGCTTTAAGCCCGAATGAATATGGGAAAGACATCCTTTCCCAAACATACTTCATAGAAATCCGGTTATCACCGGCAATAGAAATTTCAAGTGTTTTATCATAATAATTATCATAAGAATTTACCTGCTCATATTTTGCACCGAACTTTTCCATTAATTTCGTGATTATATAATTATCTTCAGTATAGTAAATTGCATCTGCATGACAAAGCGCAACATTTAACGTATACTGTTTTGCAAAATTTACAGCCTTCTTAACATATTTTTTTTTAACAAAATACTCGAATAAAGTGTTTCCGTTAGGATAACTTTTAATTAAAGAACCGTCTAAAGATACTAAAGGCGTTTCAATACCAATATTCTCTGCAATACACGTTATTGCCGAGTGTAATCTTCCGGAAGCAAAAGTGAAACGAACGTTGTATTTTTTTAATCCCTTAATTAATTCTTTCGTTCTTTCTCCAATGGTTCCATCATCAGCCAACAAAGTTCCATCTAAATCGAAAACTACAATTTTTAATTTTTTAAGAACATCTGAATCTTTCATAGTAGCTTAATATACCTTAAAATCTTAATATAGAATAATATAATATGATCTAAAATACAGTCAAATTTTTAGTTTACAAATTTTCACAAAAAAATTTTTTGTCCGATTTCATTATTAAAATTTAATTTTCAAAAATTTTTTTTAATTTTTTTTGATCTCCCGTAATGCTTAGTGATAACATTAACTTTATTCTTGCTTTCTGCCCGTTTAAATATTCAGCAAAAATAACCCCGAGATTATGAAGATGCTTACCGGCACCCGGGTAACTATAAATATCTAGAGTTTCGCCGGCAGGACATCTTGAAACAAGGACAACAGGTATTCCTTTATCAATTGCATATTTAATCCCCTTAAAAGCTTCAGGGGGAACATTTCCAACTCCAAGCGCTTCAACTACAATTCCGTTAGTTCCGCTGTCAGCAGAATATTTAAAAAATTTCTCGTTCATCCCGGCATAAACTGTAAGCATATCAACATTGGATATAATTTTATTTGTTTTGATAGTCTCAAGCTTTCTCGGAAGACGGTTTAAAATTACTCTTCCGTTTTGAATAAAACCTAATGCACCAAAATCCAAGCTGTGAAAGCTGTCTATCTCTTCAGTATAAATTTTTGTTACTTCACTAGCTGCATTTACTTCTCTATCAAGGCAAACAAGAACACCAAGATTTCGGCAATTTTCATTTTTACAAATATGGATTGCATCAATTAAATTTCTTGGTCCATCCCAATCGGGTTCCGAACTATTTTTCATTGAACCTATAACCACTATAGGAATTTCAGTTTGAATAGTCAAATCTAAAAGATAAGCTGTTTCTTCTAGAGTATCTGTTCCATGTGTTACAATTACACCTGAATAATTATTTTTTAAAATTAATTCTTGAATTTTTTGAGATAATGAGAACATTAGTTCAGGCGTTATGTGCGGACCCGGGTATTTACCAAAATCATAACACGATATTTTAGCATATTTTTTTGCTTCGGGAATTTTTTCCATAAGCTCTTCACCGGAATAACTTGGAACAGCTCCGCCTGTTTTTTTATCAATTTTCAT
Organism: uncultured Ignavibacteriaceae bacterium; assembly: GCA_964448105.1. GTDB lineage: Bacteria > Bacteroidota > Ignavibacteria > Ignavibacteriales > Ignavibacteriaceae > CAVQBP01. The sequence continues at coordinate 58,464 of CAYUVK010000005.1, read as the reverse complement.
TGAAAATGTTCCGCCGGTAAAAACAATTAAAATATTTTCTTTTTCCATATATACTTTATTCCATTTCGTTCCTATGTAGTGAACGCAAATTTTGCGTTCACTACAACTCACACAGATTATGTACCAGTCTCCCCAAAGGCGACTGGCACATGTAAAATTATTATTTGACTTGAAGCAATAAAAATTATACCTTATTTTCAAACTTTAAAATAAAGAATTGGAGAGCAAAATGTTAATGGTTGAAGATGTTGATTTGACCCCAAATCCGCATGCGCTAAAATTTATTTTGAATGAAAAACTATTAAACTTTGAGACAAGACAATATTCTGTAAAAGAAGAAACCGAACAAGACCCATTTGCAAAAGGAATTTTTGAAATTGAGGGTGTTGTTTCGGTTTTTTATATGGATAAGTTTGTTACTATTGAAAAATCAAAAGATGCTAACTGGGGACAAATACAAAGACCATTTATAAATTTTCTAAAAACATTCAACAAGAATTTAATACCTACCGAAAAAGAAGTTGTACCTTTAAGTGAAAATGAAAGTGAGCTGATAAAAAAGATTAATGTTATTTTAGATCAAAGGGTACGGCCTTACCTAGCAGGCGATGGTGGCGGTTTACAGGTTTTGGGTGTTGATGGCTACACCGTTAAAATTAGGTACCAGGGTGCATGCGGAAGCTGCCCTTCATCAATATCAGGTACCTTAACAGCAATAGAAGGATTATTAAAGCGTGACATTAATCCCTACCTCGAAGTAGAAGCTGCATAAAACTCTATAAAAAAAATTTTATAATGCCGGAAATAATCCGGCATTTTTTATTATAGAATTTTGAAATATTAATAAGAAATTTTTATTCCTATTTTCCAATTCTTTTCATAAATTGCCAATTGAAACTTGAAGTAAAAAGATGAAAAACAAAGAACAGCTATATTTTGCATGTTCAGAGATTGAAGGTTTACATTTCAAAATATTTACTTCACACCAGGGGACCAGGCATATATTTATAAACAAAAAAGATGCGTCACTTAAGTCTTTCGATGCAATTAAGCTTCACCCCGATGATCCTTATTTATATAATATATTTCCCCAGCTCCAGGAATATTTCGCCGGTATTAGAAAAGAATTTAAAGTACCTTTCGATATAACCGGTACGGATTTTCAAAAGAAAGTCTGGAAAGAGCTTCAAAAAATACCTTATGGTAAAACAGTAGGCTATAAAAAGATTGCCGAAAAAGTCGGAGGTCCAACTTACGTTCGGGCAGTGGGAAAAGCGAATAGTCAAAATCCTGTCCCGATAATTATTCCGTGTCACAGGGTAATTAATACAAACGGAAAGCTTGGTGGTTATTCTTTAGGTCTTTCATTGAAAGAAAAGCTACTGGAATTGGAAGGCAGTTTAAGCTTAGAACTATTTGAAAAATGATGCAGCACAGATTAATATTCTGTGCTGCACTCTATAAATTAAGCCATCAAATCAAAATCAACTAAAGAATCTTCTTCTTCTTTTTGAAAATACATTTGTCCATAACCGCATCTTATCAATTCATTAAGTTCATCCTGGTAGAAGAATTTTTCTTCTCCAAAGGCCGGATGTAAATCGCTAAGCCATGTAGCTTTCGGATTATATTTAGCAAAGAAAGGTCTTTTGCACCAATCTGGATTTCTTCCCTGCAGCATATTAAGTACAAAAACTTTTTGACCATTAACCTCCGAAATCCCTTCAATAGCAACCTTCCCGGGTAATGCAGACATCGATGGTCCTCTTACAGTCCTTCCTACTCCTGAAACTTGTTTAAAAGCTTCACTGAATATTTGAAAAGCTCTTATAAGAGGTATTTCAAAGTATTCTTTTGCACCGGTATTTCTTTCAACAAAGAAGTAATATGGAATACATCCCAGCTTCACCTGGTCTTTCCACATTGTTGCCCAAATATCAGGATCATCATTTACATGTCTTATTAAAGGGGATTGCGTTCTTATTTGAGCACCAGTGTTTCGAATTCTTCTGATTGCTTCTTTTGCTACATCAGTTGATAATTCAACCCAATGATTATAGTGCCCCATAATAGCAAGGTGTTTTCCTGAATTAACAACTCTCTCGAATAATCTCAAAATTCCATCGGAGTCTTTATCCGTTACAAATCTATAAGGCCAATAAGCAACGGATTTAGTTCCGATTCTTATCGTCCGGATATGATCAAATTCCGGTTGAAGAAAAGGTTCGATGTATTCTTTAAGATTATTCAAACTCATAATCATAGGGTCGCCTCCGGTAATAAGAATATCGGTTAACTCCTTATGATTTTTAATATATTGTTGAAATCTTTTTGATTCATCGGTAGCAAACTTTAAATCGTTCATTCCGACAAATTGAGCCCATCTAAAACAAAAAGTGCAGTATGCATGGCAGGTTTGCCCGCTTGATGGAAAGATAAGACAAGTTTCCCTGTATTTATGCTGAACACCCGGTACAGGTTCATCACTCATTTGGGGTACATTTAAAGTCATTTGTCCGGCAGGATGAGGATTAAGCTCCAGTCTTATTTCACCTGCAGTTTCTCTAATTTCGTGCGGTGACGAATCTTTTCTTAATACATCTGCCATCCAATTGAATTGTTCTTCGGAAAGCATATCTTTTTGAATAAAAGTAAGCTGAAAAATCGGATCATCCAGAACATTGCTCCAATCAATTAATTCTTCAACAATATAATTATTTGAACGGAATGGGAGAACATTGGATACAACTTTTATAGCAAATCTCTCATCTTTGGAAAGCATTTGAAGTTGGGGGATGCGATCAATGTCCTTTAATCCGTAGAATTTCAACTTTTTGGGGGTAATCATCTTTAACATCCTCCTCAGTTAATGAATTAAATCGGTAAAAATTCTTTAATATTCTTTTCGAGTGCTTCTTCAGACAAGCTTAGAAAATATGAATTCCCGTAAATGTCCCAAGCATCAGGGTAATTTGCAATTTAACAAAATTTTTTAATTAATCAAGAGAGAAAAACAAAAAATTTCAGTGGGTTAATAGAGGAGAAAAAAAAGCGGAATTTAACCGCTTTTAATTATTTAATTGAGGTTACTTTGCTAATATCATCAAGGCGTACAAATCTTTCGTTAAACTTATAGCTTCCTTTTGATGTCTTGACAGTTTTAATCAATTTAACGTTTACTCCTTCTGCTTTCTTCTTTACTTTTGCTTTATCTGCAAAAGTTTGTAGTTTAGCCATAAATTCTCCTTTTTTTAGTGTGGTAAATATAAAAATATCTATATTAAATAAAAAGATAAAGAATTTTCAAAATAACTTATGGAAAGGAAATTGAATCAAAATTATTTATATATCCGGATATTTTTGAGAATCCAGAATCCTTTCAACATTCCAATCATCAAACAACCGTATTAAATAAAATAATTATATTACTTTGAAAATAAATTAAGTTTTTTATATTTAAGATAAAAAGGATAAAAGGAGACATAATGGCTGAACATTTAAATAAAGAAGCATTTCTGGAAAAAATTTTTGATTATGAAAAGAATAAAGAATGGAAATACGAGGGAAATCTACCTGCAGTAATTGATTTTTGGGCTCCATGGTGTGGACCATGTAGAATGGTTGGACCTGTCATAGAAGAACTTTCCGAGGAATATAAAGGGCAGGTTAATTTTTATAAAATAAATACCGATGAAGAGCAGGAACTTGCCGGAGCATTCGGAATTAGAAGTATACCTTCCTTATTATTTATTCCCGTTGAAGGACAACCCAAAATGGCAGTTGGTGCAGTTCCAAAAGAAAATCTAAAAAAAGCAATACAGGAAGAACTGTTAACTTCAGCTGCATAAATTTTTCTAAAGTTCAAGTTCAAGTGTATGTTCAAGGTAACTTGAATAATTTCTTGAACTTGAACTTACTCTGCACTTACATTTATTAAACGCTTTCTTTATTAAAATAATTATTTAAATATCTTAATAAAATTTTAGGATTTACATTTACTAAAATTACTCCAATTGTAATTGTAATCCCGCTTATAATTGTTAAGAGTGTTATATTCTCATTAAGAATTGACCATGCGGCAATAACAGTTACAAATGGTTCGAAATATAAAAATGCCCCTACCCTAGCAGACTCCATTTCCTTTAACGATTGAGCCCACAAAACATACGCAATACCCGAGCAAAAAAATCCTAAGAAAAATAACGCAAACCAAATCTCTATAGAAAGTTGAGAAATAACTTTGATTGTTGATTCACTGACATTGAATGGAATAATTACAATTGCCATTATAATGAATTGAAAAAGGATGGTCATCAAGGGAGGATATGTTATGGTAATCTTTTTATTTACCATCGAATAAACGCTCCAGGTAAAAGCGCTTGCCAATATTAAAAAGTCACCTTTATTCGATATGAAATCAATCGATAAAAAGTCTCCTTTACTAATCAGCATCAGCAAACCAAAGAAAGCAATTAATATCCCAATTACTTTAAATAAAGTAAATTTCTCGCTGAAAATAAAAAAACCAAGAATAGCCATGAAAACGGGAGTAATCCCGATGATCCATCCTGTATTAGATGCTGTTGTATATTTTAATCCCGTTACTTGAATCCACAAATGAAAGACGGCTATTAAGGCTAGTAAGAAAATAAATCCATGATTTTTTAGACTTATCTTAAAACTTCTTTTGGTATAAAGTGCAATAATTCCTAAAAGAATGGACGCTAAAATTAACCTAATAAAAATTATATTTATCGGATTTAATTGACTAAGAGCAATTTTTGTAGCAATAAATGAAGCACCCCAGAAACAAACTGCAGTTAGCGGTTTCCAATATTTTAAGAGATGTTTATTCAATACATGATAAATTGTAAATTATTTTAGCCGGTAAGATAAATAAAAGCAGCTAAACAATTTTTATTAATAACAAAAAGGAAAATGATTTTGAAAGGTTTATCCATATTCCACAAATTCCATTATTCCAAGCATTGCACAACATAAGTTAATTTTTTTCTTCTCTCTTGTTCATCATTTCTTTTTCACGTTCTTTCATTTCTTCAGGTGAAACATCTTCAACATGAGTAGCAATCCACCATTGATTTCCAAAAGGATCCTCTATTCCGCAGACACGGTCGCCGTAAAATTCATTAGTAGGTTCTCTCAATGTTTTTCCGCCAGCTTTAAGTGCTTTACTATAAATGGAATCAATATCCGGAATATACATATATATTGTACATGTCATCGATTTCCATTCCCCTGTTGATTCGCCCATCATAATAAATGAATCACCTATTTTTAATTGTGCGTGCATTATTCTGCCATCGGGAGTTGTAGAGCGGTGGTTTTCTACGGCATTAAAAGCTTGTTTTAAAAAATCGATAAATTTAACTCCATCGTTAACTATAAAATATGGAGTTATTGTATGAAATCCTTCCGGGATAGGGTTTACTTTACCAGCCATATAGTTCTCCTTTTAATTTAAATTTATTTTATTTTTAGGAAGCTATTTTATTGCTGATTCAATCTCTTCACTTAATGGTGATACTGCAGGACCAAAATAATGAGTTAATACACCTTTCTCATCTACAAGATATTTACTGAAGTTCCAATCAGGTTGATGATTATTCCATCCATTGCTTCCCGGATCAGTTAACCATTTATAAACGCTATTTTGATCAGGCTCCTTAATAACGACAGATTTTTTCATCAGCGGAAAAGCTATACCATAATTTATCTTACAAAATTTTGCGATCTGCTCGTCATTTCCTTTTTCCTGTTTTCCAAAATTGTTAGATGGAAAACCTAAAATAATTAATCTTTCTTTAGCACTGCTGTATAGTTTTTGCAGAGAATTATATTGAGCAGTATAACCGCAATCAGAAGCCGTATTAACTATTAATATCTTTTTACCCGTAAATTGTTCAAAACTTATTTCACTGCCGGAATTATCAATAGATTTTAAATTATAAAAAGAGGAATGGGGAAGTATATTATTTTTGTTGTGTAAGATCTTAGCATTTTTATCCGAATACCCGTTCATCTTCATTAATAAAGGATAAAACATCTTCAAAATATTTTGTCTAATAGTCATAATAAAAAATTTATATATTGCCCTCCGATAATTATTTTATTAAAAATGTTTTTTCTAAAAATTTTTAAAAATTATTTACCTGCTAATATTTTGTCAATAGATTTTAATTCTTCATCACTAAATTTCAAATTCTTTAAAGAACCGACCGCATCTTCTATTTGAGATACTTTGCTTGCACCGATTAATGCAGAGGTAACTGCAGGTTTTCTTAGAACCCAGGCGATTGCCATTTGCGCTAAGGACTGCTCACGTTTTTTTGCCAGGTTATTAAGCTTTTTAACTTTTTGGATTACTTCTTCTGTAATGTTTTCACGCTTTAAGAAAGTACCTTTTTTAGCAGCCCTCGAATCTTCGGGGATTCCATTTAGATATTTGTTAGTTAAAAGACCCTGCGCCAACGGAGAAAAAACTATGCTGCCTATGCCTTCTTCTTCAAGCACCTCAAGAAGACCGCCTTCAACCCATCTTTCAAACATACTGTATTTCGGCTGGTGAATTAATAGATGGATCCCTAATTCTTTTAAAGCATTTACTGCCTTTTTTGTGTCTTCCGGTTTGTATTGAGATATACCAACGTACAGGGCTTTACCACTTCTAACAATATGATAAAGTGCATTCATGGTTTCCTCAAGGGGTGTTTCAGGATCCGGGCGATGATGGTAAAATATATCTACGTATTCGAGTCCCATTCTTTTTAAGCTTTGATCAAGACTTGCTATTAAATATTTCTTTGAACCAAAATTTCCGTAAGGACCTGGCCACATGTCCCAGCCGGCCTTTGTAGAAATAATTAATTCATCACGATAACTTTTTAAATATTTTCCAAGAATATGTCCGAATGTTTCTTCTGCAGATCCGTAAGGAGGACCATAATTATTCGCCAGATCGAAGTGAGTTATACCAAGATCAAAAGCACTGTGAATCATTCTACGACAGTTTTCTAAAACATCGACTCCGCCGAAATTATGCCACAAACCAAGCGAAATAGGAGGAAGCTTAAGCCCGCTTTTCCCACAGCGGATATATTCAAAATTCTTATAGCGGGATTCAGATGGCATGTATTGCATTTTTGTTCTCCTTAATAAAGATATTTTATCCAAACAATTTATATAACAATTAGTTATAACATCTTAGTTCACCAGCATCTTCATTTAAGTACAATATAAGTTCCTGTTGCTGACATTATTACACCGGCAATTTTATTGATTTTCTTTTGTGATGTTTCTTTAATAATTAATTTTCTTGAAAGACTAGCAAAATAACAGTATGAACCAAGAACAGCAAAAGAGAGTAAGGCTATTAATAAAATCATAATTAATATATCTGCTAAATTAATTTTTGAAAAAAAATAATAGTAGAAAGAACACTTGCATAAAATAAAATAGGCTTCGAGTTGCCAAGTGTAACCAGCAACCCGCTTAAAATTGTCTGGAAATTATTTTTTTTAATTTCTATTTTTAAACATAGATTGAAATGTTTTTTGCAGAAAGCTTTAATCCCTAGAAAAATTAAATAGACCCCTCCTGCAATCTTAATAACGAAAAACATTTCCCCCAAAATTTTTGAAATTGCCAACATCCCGATAACTGCAAAAATTAAAAAGATACTGTCACCTATAACCAATCCACCTATAAAGAAAAGAGATGACTTAAATCCATCGGAAACAGCTTTGGACATTGAAGCAAAAACACCGGGCCCAGGTGTTGCCGAAAGGATAATCATTCCTGCTAAAAACCCGGCTAATATTTCATAATCCATAATTTTATTTAATATTTAAAGGAAGAAAACGTTTTCCAAACTTAGTTAATAAAAAAGGAAATTGAAATTAAAACATTGTGTTGCTATTTTCGGATTTTTCAGGTACCGGCTGGTTAACGTCCCAGTGTTCAACTATTTTTCCATTTTCATCAAGACGGAAAATATCTATACCGGCATAATCACTATCTCCCGGCCATTCCTGTTTGCAATGCACAACTACCAGATCATTTTCGGCTAAAGTTCTAACAAAATGAACTTTTTTACCCGGGTATTTTTCAGCAAGATTTAGAAAATAATTGATAAATCCATCCTTACCATTTGGAACCATAGGATTATGCTGAATGTAAACATCACCCACATATTTTTCTATGGCTTCTTTTGGTTTACACTTATTAAAAGCAAGATCATAAAATTCTGTTACTTTTCTTTTATTACTATCAAATTTTGGATCCATAAAATTATCCTGATTATTTCTGGTAAAATAGTAATAAAAGCCGAAAGCAGTAATTATTTAAAACACATAATAGAAATGAAAGAATTTCAGGAGATTGGTTTAAATATACCCGAACGAAATTTAAAATAAAGATTTTGCAAGTTTTAAAATACAGAATTGGATTTTATACTTGCGGAACATAAACACAGTAACCTCTTGGAGGAGCCCAAAAATCAGACCAGCCGTTTTCCTGGCTGTATTTTTCTTGTGAAGTTCCAAGATCATCTCCCCTCCATGCCATTGGAACAAATTTAGTATTTTTCCATTTAGTCTGAACCGAGGTTCCATTCCAGGTGTTCTGATTATTTAAGACAAAAATTAATCCGCTTTGATTTTCAAATCCGTTGCGCTGCATTATATAAAGATTATCATCAACATATAAAACAGATGTAGTTCCGCCGGCATAATTTTCATGCACTTTTACAAGTGCAGCTATACCGCTAAGATTATCTTCTTGAGCAAGGTTCCATGTATAATAATCCTGCCAAAAAACACAGGGATAACCCTCGTGAGTTAATATAAAGGCATAAGCCAGCATTTTATCTTCAACTATGGGATCATCTCTAACTACATCATGATTTTCAACAAAAGCAACTGCAAGCGAAGGAGAATCCGTTAAAACTGTTCCGCTTTCGGTAAGATTTTTTAAACTGAAACCATAAACCTGGCAAAGATCCTTTAGTCTGTATCTCAAAGGAAAATCAAAAGCACTTGCAGGATTATCCGACCATGCATTTGTTTCATTCAACCATTCTTGTATATTTCGATCACTGTCCCAGCATTCACCAACACCAAAAGGTTTATATCCTATATCATTTTTTATTCCCCTTAATTCCTGGATTGCACGAACCATCCACCCGCCATATCCTTTAACACAATCATACCTGAAACCGTTAAAACCTATTTCTTCTATCAGCCATTTTGCATATTCCAGGAGTTCGGTATAAACAAAAGGATCACGATGACATAAATCAGGCATATCACCAAAAGTTCCGTTATCCCATGTTTCATAAGGAGAAGGATGAAAACATTTCCAATCGCGTGGAAATTTTTTACTCTTTGGCGAAAACTTAGTCCATCTTTTTTGATTGGTAATCGGGTTTACTTCTTCAGCATCCGCACCGCTGTTATGATTTAAAACCAAATCGGCATAAACCTGCATTTTATTGTTATGTGCTGTTCCAATTAATTTTAACAATTCAGCTTTGGATCCGAAAAGAGTTTTTATCGATCCTTTTTGATCAATATCTCCTAGGTCATAATAATCATATGGATCATAACCCATAGACAAACCACCAAGATTTGCAGCTTTATTAGCAGGAGGCAGCCATAATGCAGTAAATCCGATATTACTTAATGAAGGTATTTCATTATTAATGAAATTCCACCATTCCCCTACTTTATTTTCAAGTTTTGCACAATCCCAATAAAAAGCCTGCATAATAACGCCCATAACTTTATCATCCTCTAATGTTTATAATTTGATAACGAACTAAAAATATAAAATACATTTGTGGCAGTAAAGAAATTTCGGGAATATGATTTTTAATCAATAAAATAAATGCAAAATAATTTTAAATAGCAAATCAAAAAAGTTTACGTGCGGGATCAAGTGCAAGGTAATAGACTCATATATTCATGCAAAATTTTTTGCTTGCTCATATTATGCATGAATAAAATTGATCCGCCATGTCAATCTTTTATTAAGGAGAGGTCAAAATTTTTTTCACAAAAGCAGACCACAGTATCACCTCGCCAGGAGATTCATTTTTATAAGTACTAATGTGGCGCTCTTGGATGACCTGGCCGCATATTTCTCCGCGGAGGAGGCGGCATAGGTGGTTCTTTCGGGCTGAATGATGAAAAGAAAATATCTTTTAGTTTTTCTCTTTGCCCCGGTTTACATATAGATGACAGCTTTTGAAAATGTCCAGATAAAAACATCTCATAACTTTTTTGTGCCGAACAAATACTATCAGCTAAAGATGTTATTTTTTGCATATCAGGGTTTTGATTAAATGACTCAGATAAAATTTCTTTCTTAAATTCCGCTATTTTATCCTCAAACTTTCTTGTAGCTTCAAAATGTTCTTTTCGAATCTCATCAAACTTTTTTTCTTGATCTGCGTTTAGGTCCAATTCTCTATCGAGAAAACGATTTACATTCTCACGGTTAGGAGGAGTTGGTGGGGAAGGTAATTGAGGATGATTTAATTCTCTAAACCATATAAATGAAAGACTGGCAATATTAATAACTACTAAAATTACTATTAGGATGTTGGTCAATTTTTGTTTTGCAAGAATATCCATCTTAATTCCCTATCATTTTATTTAATTGTGAGTAATAAGAATGACTTATTGAATATTCGGAAGAAATAGCAGAAAGATAGGTTTGGTTTGTAGAAGTAGTTTCACTTTTAAAGCTTAAGAAAAATATAGCAGTAAAAACATTTATGATCAAAATAAGGAATAAAATTACCGGGCGAATAATATTTCCTCTAAGAATCAGTCTCTTTTCTTTAATTTGTAAGCTTTTAATTTCAGATTGGATCTGTGTATACAAAAAAGGATTTTCATCAATACTTTCAATTTTATCGAAAGCATTAAGTGTTTTCTCTACTTCCAGCCTTATTTTTTCTTCTTTCTTCATATTCCTCCTCACACATTATATTTGACGTCATTAGTGGAAAAAACCTGCGCTGTCAAATTATTTTCTTTTCATAATATTTATAGAGCTTCTTCTTTAAATTACTTTTTGCCCTGTAAATTAAATTCAACCGAAGGAATTGTTGTATTTAGAATTTCTGAAATTTCTTTATAACTCATTTCATCATATTTACTTAGGGTAAATGCAGCTCTTTGATTATCGGGTAATGACTCAAGGGCATTATTTAAAATTCGAATTCTCTCCTCTTGTTCTATTTTGGTGTCCGGATTTAAATTTTCAGTATCAGTGATTTCATCAGTTAAAGTATCATCACTAAAAACTTTTTTAAGAATTGCGAACCGTTTCTTTCTTTTCTTCTTTCTTATAAAATCCAATGATTTGGTAACTGCGATCCTATAAATCCAGGTCGATATTTTTGATTCCCCGCGAAATGAAGAGATAGATTTGTAAACTTCAATGAATACTTCCTGCGCTAAATCTTCAGCATCTTCCCAATTGTTTACAAACCTGAAGCAAGTATTTAATACTTTTTTCTGGTGTTCATCAATTAAAATCCTGAAAGATTTAAAATCCCCTTTCTGTAAATTCTCTAACAGATTTTCAATTGACATATATACAAAATTAAATTGAGTAGAGTTAAAGATCCAAAGTAAGTTGGTTTAAGAATATGATATGATTGAAGAGCAAACCGGTTCAGAAAATTTTATGTACTAAAGATAGTTTTCCCTGCTATAATAATATAGAGTGGGATTTTTAAATTAATAAAAAACCCTCACCATATCCCTTCCCTTAATGGAAAGGGAATTATCATCTCCTCGCCCTCCGGGAGAGGATTGAGGTGAGGGTTGAAAACCAGCACTGCTACTTAATGACATTTAATAATTTTATACTCCTGTCCCTTCTTCTTTTTCCTTGGCTGTATCGGTTTTTGATTTAGACCGTGCGTAGATTAGTGAAACTGTAACTAATACTACACCAAGTACCAAAAATGAAATGATTTTGTATGTAAAATCCTCACTCGTGATACCTAAAATGAATACATAAACAACGGTCAATAAAAGAGTAAGGATTGCCATCCAGCGGTATTTCTTATTTTTTAATAATAAACTTAAAATGTAGTATAAAAATGCTAACGCAACCCACGATATACTTACAAGCCCTCCCGGAATGAAGTTAAAAAGTGCATATGGAATAATGAAAAGTGCAATTATTAAATATGCATTACGCATATATTCGGTTCTTAATTCCAGTCTGTCTTTCTTCCAGTTTAAAACCCTTGCACTTAACAATGCAACTATACCGTAGCTAATGCTGACAGCATCTATCTTTCCTTCCATTGCGAGATATGCAATAAGAACTAAAAGATAGATTATAAAATTTGTTACTACAATAAATTTTGATCTAAACCAAACAGCTGTTGAAACAACAAGCAAACTTTGCCAGCAAAGCCATATAAAAAAGTTGGGCACCGGGAATTGAATTATAATTGCAACACTTAATGCAAGATAACCGAACATTGCAATTATGAATGTTGAAAGCCGGCTTTTTTCTCTGATCCAAAAAATTATTGAAAAAGTTAAAAATAATATTGAAGCGAGAAGATGATAAAAACCCACATAAGAATGTGTTGTTGTTAAAGTAATTAACAGGAAAATTGAATAAGCGCCTGCAGTATTGAGAGCAGTAATTAATACAACATTAATATTTTCGGAGATAGATTTATCTCTTAAAATATTGCCGAGGTAAAAGACAGAAGCATAAATAAGAAGAAATATTACATTGAACCCAGGATTAGATACGGGTTGTAAAGGTTTTCCAAGCAAAGGATTATTAAAAAACCAAATCAGATGGATAAAATAAGTGATAATTATGCCGTATATAATGAGGTAGTTCCATTTATATTTTAGCGTGAAATAAACCACAAGCGATGATAACAGAACCAGCATTAAAAAAATAAAATATGGCAGATCACTAACCATAGCAGTTAGGTAGCCAAGCGTAAGGCTTACTGCGGTTAAATATACCGAGCCTTTTTTAACTGAATATATTAATGTTAATCCACTAATAATTAGTAAAAGAATAATTTCAAGATTAAGATTTGTTACTGTAGGGTTTGAACTGAAATAATATAACCGCAGTGTGGTAAAAAAAGATAAAACAAATCCTCCCCCCAATATAAATCCGCTTATATGAGGAAAGTTTTTTCGCCAGTATTGTGAAAGGGCAATCAGTCCGCCTGAAAGGAAATATCCTAAAATAGTTGGAAAAGCAGAAGGAGAATTTTCATAAGGTAAAGTTAAAAGAAAAGCAAGACCTATAATTAATACTACAATCCCAACTTTTGCAAACCAGAATTGTCCTATTCTATATTCAAGATTATCTTCTCTACTAATATTTTCTTTAATCTCTAAAGTTTTCTGTACTTCTTCTTTTTCTATATAAGGTTCTTCTAAAGATGCTATCCGGAGGCGGGCTTCAATATTAGAAATTCTTTCATCTAACTTGACTAAGAACCTAACTATTTCATCAAGACTGGAATTTTCAGAGAGTGATTTCACACCAACCTCCCTGGTTATCTAATTTCTAAAAAAAATTATTTATTGCGCTCTATTCTTTTTATATACAGATATAATACGAAAGCTAGAAAACTGATTATTAATACTGAAATACCTAAACCAATTCGCCGGAAATAATATTCATGTATAGCACTTTGGGCTTCATTAATTACTATATTGCTTGTAGCCAAACCTTTTTTCACTACGATGCTGTCAAACTTTTCTTCATTAAAAGCATGAACGATTGTTCTTGCTTCCAGTTTAGCCTGGTTCACATCTCTTAATTTAAATTTAGCCTCTGAAATTTCCATTCCTTTTTGCTCAGCATTATTTATTAAAGAATCGGCAAAATTTTCAGAGTAACTCAAACTATCAATCAATAACCGCATATGTTTTGCAACTTTATAACCGTTAACGTTTTCATTCGGGGTATGGCATTTGCTGCAAATAGCATCTTTGGAAACTCCCAAAAGTTGGTTGGTTGGAACAACAATTCCATGATTACCATGGCAGGTTTCACATTCGGGATAATGATGTTCATCAAAAGCTCTCTTATGGGGACTCGCAGAAAACAACTCTGCATTTAATGCATGACATGTTCCGCACACTTCAGAAATTGATTCAACTCCTGGTGGTACCGCACCATGATTACCATGACAACTATTGCAGGCTGGTGCGCTTAAGTCATGTTTTTCAAGAAGATCAACTCCGTGTACACTTTTTGAAAACTCCTCATACTGATTTGTCGGAATATTATATTCTTTCATGTAAGATTTATTACTATGGCACTTAGCACAAGTCTTCGGTATATTTACTACATAGACACTCGAATTTGCATCTTTGACCGGCAGAATACCATGGCTGCCGTGACAGTTAGCACATTCTGCAACTTTGATATCTCCTTTAGCATTTCTAATTCCATGAATACTTGTCCTATATTTATCTAGCTGATCTACTGCAAGTGCAGGATTATAGTTGCGCATGTATACTGCATTACTGTGGCATTTTGCACAAGTTTTTGGAAGGTTAAGAGGGTAAACAGGTGATGCAGGATTTGTAACTTCAACAATACCATGTGCATTATGGCAGGTTATACATTGAACTATTCTATCCTGACCATTAATAGACAATCTTCCGTGAACACTCTTTGATAAAAGTTCCATTTGATTTGTTGGTATATCGGCACCATATTTTTTCATAGTTTCAGGATTTGCATGACAGATAATGCATCTTTCGGAAATTTGATTTCCTTTGGGAACTCCAATAAACCCGGCATCTTTATTCATTGCTGCATCCATATCATCCGATTTACTGTTTCCGCCATGACAGCCTGAGCAAGGAATACCTTTTTTATGATGAATATCATTCTTAAACAATTCCGATGGTTTATCCCCGACTGTTTCGTGGCAGTTTAAACACTCATCTTCAGCTGCACGAATATTATTTGCAATCAAAAATATTAGCCCGAATAAGAAAATCATTGTTAACTTTTTCATGAGGTCCATCCAAGTATTGTTAAAACAATGATGAACATGACAGCAAAAATCCCGATATAATTTATTAAACGGTTTTGCTGTCCTTTAGAACTTTTAACATCCCAAAAAGGAACGAGAAGCCACAATAAACCGGCAAGACCAAAAAGTAAAATGCCGAGAAGTTCACCTTCAATAAATAAGATATGAGCAGGAAAATATTTTAAAGTCTGAAACATAAATAAAAAATACCATTCCGGTTTAATTCCGGCAGGCGCAGATGCAAACGGATCAGCTTTAATTCCTAATTCTGCTGGGAAAAAGACAGCGAGTATCGCTAATATGTTAAGAACTATCAACCAGAGCAGTAAATCGCGAAGCATAAAGTTAGGAAAGAATGGCATCTTCTTTTTTTCAATGACGGGTTTTTTAGCTTCAAACTCTAACGGCTCGCTCATCCCTTGTCTTTGAACAAGCACTAAATGAATTATCAAAAGAAAAGTAAAAATTCCAGGGAATAAAGCTACATGAAATCCGAACAGCCGTGAAAGGGTTGCACCTGTTACATCATTACCCCCGCGCATAAAAATCTTGACCGGTTCTCCGATTAAAGGAATCGCACCAACAATATCGGACCCAACTTTAGTGGCGAAAAAAGATAATTGATTCCATGGTAATAAGTACCCGCTAAAACCAAAACCAAGTGCCAAAAAAAACATTAATGCACCGGTTATCCATGTAACCTCACGTGGTTTTCTGTATGCCTTTTCAAAAAATACACTGAACATGTGAACAAATACCGAAAAGATAAATAAGTTAGCAGCCCATGCATGAATTGAACGGATAAGCCAGCCGAATTGAACCTTTGACATTATAAACTGAACACTTTCAAATGCTAAATCAGTACTGGCCTTATAATAAAACAGGAGTAATATTCCCGTTATTACCTGAATAATAAATAAAAAAAGTGAAACTCCCCCGAAATAGTACCAAACGGAATGCCTGTGAATAGGAACATATTTTTTTCCCATAAACTCTACAAGACTTTCCAGGTTAGTTCTTTCATCAAACCAGAGATAGACTCTTCTAAAAAAATTTTTCATTTTTATCTCAAGCTGTTTTTGAAACGAAAATTTCGTCTCCCTTAAGAATAACTCTATATTCTTCCAGGGGTTTGGGTGGTGGTCCTGCAACATTGCGACCATTTAGATCATACTTTCCATTATGGCATGCACACCAAATTAATCCCATATCGTTCCTGTATTGAACAGTACATCCGAGGTGGGTGCATACTGCCGAAAAAGCTTTAAATTTATTGTCGGGAGTATGAATAAGGAGAACCGGCTTACTGCCGAATTTAATTATTTTCCCGCTACCTTCTTTTAAATCAGTCAGCTTTCCCGCAGATACATTTGAAACTTCTACTTCACTTTGTTTTGGGGGTTTTAGGTATGCAAAAAAAGGATAGAGAATTATCCCTCCTAATCCAAATAAACCGGCAGACAGAAAATATTTCAGGAAGTCCCGCCTTTTATGAACCCCACTACTCATAGTGTTATTCATTATTTATGCTCCCTCAATTACTTGAATGACAATCGCTGCATGCAGTTTCCTGCCAGGAATTACCTATATCGACAGGATGCTTATATGTTAAACCTGTTAATGAAACATTAGGCTGATTATCACCGAATTGCTCCGCTAGTATTGTATGGCATACACTGCAATCTCTTGAAATTACTTTACCATCGGCACTGACATGTTTACCATCATGGCATCTAAAACATCCGGGTGAATATAAATGTCCTAAATTATTTGGAAATTTTTTCCAGCTAACATTCATTTCGGGAAAATAATTCAGCTTATAAATTCCCTGTATTTGTTTAATAGTCTTTTCGATATCTACTTTTTTAACTGAATCAATATGCGGGAAATTATTTTTGTAAAAATCCTCAATTGTCAATTTTATACTGTCTAATGCAATTGGTTTGGTTGAATAACTTCCTTCGAGTGCCTCGACAGCTATGCTTTTAATATACGGCAATTTGGGATTTACAAAACCCGCAGCCATTTCCTCATTTACCGATTGAGCAGGAGGATGATATATGTGTGAGGGTCGATTATGGCAATCTATGCAATCCATTATTCTCTTATTGCCATTTTTAATCTGTTCATCAGTTAAATTTGTTTCTGTACTTTTATATATTGTTTCTTTTCCGGTTAACAATGATTTGGCTTTAACCCAGGGGATAACCTGACGTGCGGTATCAGTTGCAAGATATGTGATTTCATTTGATATATTCATATGCCAATGTATACCAGAAGTTACACCAGTTACCTCGTTCCCTCCGCCTATCTTCATTAAAAGAGTCAATACCATTTGGGAGTTTTCTTTGTCAGAAAGGTAATAAGTGTTCACATGCTTTTTCTGATTATAAAATACATTCGGCCAATGGCATTGCTCACAGGTTTCTCTTGCAGGTCTTAAATTAGTAATTGGAGTAGGAATTGGGCGCTGATATTTTTTAAAAATAACTGAATAAACTTGATAAGCACCTGATAATTTGGAGCGGACATACCAGCCGGCTCCGGGCCCAATATGGCATTTTACACAATCTACTCTTGCATGAGGAGAATTTTGATATGCTGTATATTCAGGATTCATTACGGAATGACAAATTGTGCCGCAAAACTGATTTGAATCGGTATATTCATAAGCCTTAAAACTTCCGAAGGCAGAGAATAATAATAGAAGAATCGTTCCTACTGAAAAAAAAATTAATGCGGAACGATGTTTAGGATTATTCAAATCTATAACAGGAAATCTTGCACTCCTTTTCTTACCATGCCTTTCTCTTCTATGTTCTCTGACTATCCCAAAAGCAATCAGTATCAAACCAATAATCAAAAATCCGGGTAAGATTACAAAAGCAATAATACCCATATATGGTTTTGGATTCGGAGTAAGTGCTTCTAAAAGCATTAGGAAGAGAATTAATCCGAAATTTATTACGGCTAAAGCTGCGCCTATTAATGTAATTGGATTGTAGAAAGATGAAGGAAAAATCTTTTTCATTTAAGCGATAATTATTAAAAAAAATTATTAAAAGATTTACTTATATGCAAATATCATTGCATAAATTATCCATACAATTATACTGAAACCTAAACTAAGTGCAATCCAGCCGAAAATTTTAATTCCTTTAATAACAAAATCCGGGTAAGGTTCCATAAGCTGCTCACTTAGTTTCCCACTTTTTTTAAGTTTCTCATAATCACCCGGTCTATCGATTTTATATTCCTCAATAGGAACACGTCCGGAAAATATTACAATATCCATGGGGAATTTTTCAGGTCTTAAATGTGTATTAAAGAAGTGAACAGTAAAAATAAATCCGGTAGCGAGCAAAGCTTCATCACTATGAATAATAGTTGCAACGTTAATAACCCATCCGGGTAAAAATTGCGTAAAAAATTGTGGGAACCAAAGAGTTAATCCTGTGGAACCAATAACAAAGACACCCCAGAACACTGCAAAGTAATCAAACTTCTCCCAGTAAGTCCATCTACCATAATCAGGCCTTTCTCCCATTCCTATAAACCATTTGACAGAATCAACTAAATCATGGAAATCTTTCTTATTCAAAAGCATAGAATCGGGACCTAAGAGTAAATTTTTCCATGAGCCATATTCTTTTCTTTTCATCTTGAACAGGTCGCTTATATGAGTAATAAATATACCAACCATAATAACCGCCGCAAACCTGTGAATATATCCTGCGGTTTCAAATCCACCCATTAAGTGGGATAAAATAACTGCCCAGCCGGTGTAGGAAAATTTAAGTGTTAAGCCGGTAAAAGCAAGAGTAAAAAAACAAAGGATCATCAAAAAATGAAGTATCCTGTTTAAACTTTTAAATCTTTGATATTCATTTCTCTCTTTCCTGTCGGTATAAAATTTCTCAGGTCTTTGTTTTATTTCATCCGCCATTATTTCTTTTTCTTCATCCATATTAAATTTGATGATATAATATTAAAATATTCTCAAATTAAGCTTATCATTAACTATCTTTTTCATCATCATTTTGGGATTGTTTGATCCTTTGTTTTAGTTCGCGTCTCCATTTTATTGAACGGGGTAGCCATAACAAAGTGTGAATACCTGCGATAAAGAATGTACCGACAAGAAGCCCGGTCATTCCCCAAAAAGTCCAGAACATAAGTGGATATTTAACAGGTTCATGATGGGTAGCATGTGTAAAATATCCTGCAAATTGCCTGGTTGCACCCTCATGACATTTTTTACAAATTTGAACCTTGTTTTGAAAACTTAAATGTGAAGCAGGATTTTCAACCGGTAAAATATCATGTGCACCATGGCAATCCCAGCATTTTGCGGTTTTGGCATAACCAAGACGCGAAACCTGACCATGATATGTAGTAAAATAGGTCTCTGCATATTTCTTATGACAATTGCCGCATATATTCATAATCTCAAGCCTAAAACCTGTATTGTCAGTCCGGCTTATTTTATGAGCACTATGGCAGTCATAACAAACAGGCAGTTTTTGATCTGTTTTAGTAATACTTGGAGAATGAACACTATTTTCGAGCTGTTTTTCAATACCGTAATGGCACCCTCCGCAGGTTTGAGCAATATTATTTCTATTTACACTTGAATTAGGATCTGAATGAGGAAGCTCATGATGTGCTGTATGACAATCAGTGCAGGTTGCTGTTACAGTTAAACCGCTTTTCAATAAACCTTTTCCGTGAATGCTTTCAGTATAATTTTCAACTATATCGTGTTCCTGCCCAACATATCTTACCGCAGCAGGTTCTCCTTTTCGATGGCACTTTGCACAAAGTGTCGGAATATTTGTATGAAAGATCGGGGATTGAGGATTCTTATTTCCCAACACGTAATGAGAACCATGGCATTCTTCGCATGTTGGGGCATTTGGATCATTCTTGGCAAATAGTTGTCCGTGAATACTTTCTCTATATTGGTCCCCTTGATCAGCATGACAGATTGAACAATCAACTTTTGCAGTTATACCGGTACATGGACGGACTAAGGAAGGATTTACAGTATTGTGGCATTGGCTGCACGTAATTTTTATATGAGCTGAACTTTGAAGCTTAACAACATTAACAAACATAGAACGTCCGTCTTGCGATTTTAGATCGGTCCTTCCATGGCAATTTAAACAATCCTGGTTAGCAACACTTTCTTCATAAAGAACTTTTTTAATTTTATGCGGCGGATGACAATCTATACATACCGGGAGAACGTGCGGAGTTTGTTCCCACAATTTTCCTTTAATAATTTTTCTGTGCACAGCCTCGATTTCCTGGTGACACTGGGTACAAGTTTTAGAAATATTTTTCCTGGCAATAGTCGACTGCGGATCTGAAGGAGGAAGAATCTTATGCGGCGAATGGCACGAAGCACAAGTAGCTGTAACAGAAAGCCCTTTCTGCAATAATCCAACACCATGCATACTTTCGGAATAATTTTCAAAAATATGGTCTTTGGGAATATGCCTTTGAACCTGTACTTTGGTACCTTCTTTATGACATGATCCGCATACAAAAGGAATTCTAATTGGTGAAACTGCTGATTGTGGACTTTTAACCGGAATTATATCATGAGAGCCATGACAATTTTGACAAATAGGCGCCAATGGATCCCCTTTTGCTTTAGCTTTACCATGGATTCCTTCAGAATATAATGTTTGCTCATCTTCATGGCACGGTACACATTGTGCAGGAGCAACGTCAGTTTTATGGGGGAAATCTGAACCGGCTAAATCAGCATGACAATCTACACATTGAACATCATTATGCACCGATGAAGCTAATTTTTTACTATCTACAAATACAGAAAATGTTTTCCCATCTTTTTTACCGGTAAGTGTATTATCACCGTGACACATCAAGCAATCATCATTTTCCTGAGCATATATGCTATTTACAGATAATAACGGTATAATTAATAAGAAATATATACAAACAGGAATAATGCGATAATTTAATTTACATAATTTCATCCAAGCGTCATCCCTTTTTTAATCCCTTTTCATATCCCAATAAGTTTTACAGTTTCCCTAATTTATTATTTAACAATATCATCTTCATTGCCGGATTGTTGTCCTTTTAACCTTTCTAATTCAGCCGGATGTTCTTCAGCCATTTCTTCTTCAGTCATTTTACCGGTAATCCAGGATGTATTCATCGGATATATATCTGGATTGAAAATAACAAAATAAAAGTGCCAAACAATTATAGCTAATGTAGCTAACCATGCTTCGTAATAATGAATTGTCCTGGCAATTTCCCAACCCAATAAAGTAAACAATCCGATGAAAGTATTATCGAACCACATAATAAAGCCGGTTGCCGACATTATAATTGTTCCCCAGATAAGTGCCCAATATTCGGCTTTTTCAATATAACTGAAACGGTCCAGCTTAGGTTTTTCTTTAGAAAGACCTAAATTAAATTTGGCAATTCCAATTGCATCGAAAAAATCTTGTCTTTTAGGAAATAAATCTCTTATTAACTGCTTTCCCCTATCAGTAAATAAAATATAATAAATATGATATAAGCTCGTTCCTATCATAATAACAGCAGCTATTCTGTGCAGCAGGCTTCGATACTCGAATGCATTTTCAACCACGTCTCGGATATGAGATACCCACCATGAATTCGGGAACTGAAGCATGAATCCGGTAATTATAAGTATAATAAAGCTGATTGTAAATAATAAGTGCTGAATTCTTTCATTAACATTCATCCTGAGATAAAGAGCATGGCTGTGTTTTTCCTGAACAATATAACCCATCTGCTTCAGTTTTTTGATTTTTGCTTTTTTCAAGAAATCTAAAATATTATGCAGCAGCATTGCTCCGATAATCGAAACAATCATTATAATATAAATCAATGAAATCCAATAAATTATCGGATCCGATTTTTCTTTTTTGGTTGCATGTATATCACCCACAGTAAAATTTTTGTTAGCTCCCGGGTGACATTTTCCACATGTCTTTTCAAGGTTACCCCGAAAAACAGATGATTTTGGATTATTGGGAGGTAATATAAGATGAACCCCATGACAGCTGCCACAATTCGCAACGGTTGTAGCACCACCCTGTAAAGCTAAACCATGATAACTATTTTGAAAAGTGGACCATCGATTCGGATTTAAACCATATTTTGTAGCTAGTGTAATTGAAGCATGACAGCGAGAACAGACTTCCCGGGAAACATTCACATTTGATGTTGGTGCAAGGGGATTGCTGGGTTTTAATATATTATGTTCTCCATGGCAATCAATACAAACCGGTGCATCGCTGCTTCCTTTTTGAAGAGCTGCAACCCCATGAATACTTTCCTTGTATTCTTTTTCAATATTTGCGTGGCATTGCCCGCAAGTATTAGGTATGTTAAATCTATTTACTGTTGATGTAGGATCACTGGTCGCCTTTACCTTATGTGCGGTATGGCAATTTACACAATTAGCTGCTTTGCCATTGCCATCAAGTAATGCTTTGCCATGTACACTATTTGTGTATGAAGAAATAAATCCTGCCGAAGGAGCCGTTCTGGACCTTATTTCCGGATTATCTAGATGACATGATAAACAGAGTTTTTCCTGATTAATTTTAAGCTGTGTAGTGTCTTTTACAGAACCGAATGACACAATATGGTTCTTATGACATGTAAAACAATTTGGTGCACCTTTCACTCCTTCTCTTAAACCATTTGCATGAGCTGAAGTAGAAAATTCTTTTTCTTTATCGGGATGACAGCTGCCACAAGCATTTACTATATTAGCGGCGCTAAATTTTGATCCGGGAACTTTTGGTGATATTATGTCATGTGTACCGTGGCATCCTTTACAATTTACATCTTTTGAACCATCAACACCGTTTACGTTTATCATTTGAGGGTGAAATGGATGCAGAATTGGTGCATTTGTATGGCATGATTCACAATTTATCGGTTGAATATTAGCTTTATGAGGGATCTCATCAATATTAAACCCGGTATGGCAGGAAATACATTGAAGTTTTCCGTGTGCTGAGTTATTAAAAACTTTTGAATCAACATATAAGGATACTTCTTTCCCGTTTTTCTCGGTTGTTAGAGTATTATCACTATGGCAAGTTAGACAGTCATCATTGCTTT
This sequence comes from uncultured Ignavibacteriaceae bacterium, assembly GCA_964448105.1. Lineage (GTDB taxonomy): Bacteria > Bacteroidota > Ignavibacteria > Ignavibacteriales > Ignavibacteriaceae > CAVQBP01. Next base: position 35,237 of record CAYUVK010000005.1, on the reverse strand, counting down.
GAGGTAAGATATACGTTGGAAGGAAAATTATATAAACAAGAACAAAAAGAAAATAAATTAAATTATTTTTCTTACGAAACTGTCTAACATTGCCAAAAACCATAATAATCAGTACAATATATTGTTATAGAATTAACCGAAGTTCTATTTTAAATTTTTTGTTTGTCTGCAGGATTCAGAAAAGATCCGTATCCAATTCTTATCTATATCTATCAAAGTAAATTAATTTTCTTATTCAAATTATTAAAAAGAAAAAGCAATTCCGTAAAGGACTACTATTGAAAAAATAAACAATAAATAAAGCAATAAATTTTTCATATTAATTTCCTAAGAATATTTTTTAATGTTCTGTCCATATTTACTGAAGTCTTTCTGCTTTTTCAAAGAGCATGCCGTCATAAAAATCTATTATTTGTTGAATTATTTTATAGAATTCGCATCAAATTCTCAACAATGGGAAACAAAATTTTGGGGTTTTTTATATATAAGAAGCTTAAAGTTAAATATCATTTGAACGCTTTTGAATGATTTAAATCAAGATATAGAGGTATAAGGAAATAGAACCTATAAGGAATGAGTTTAGCTATGAGCTTAGAAGAATCCATTAACTTTATCTTTCTTATTCATTACTTTATATAATTATACCCTATATCTTTGTAATCAAGGAATAAAAATAAATTGGATTTCTAAAATTCGAATTTATTGTAACAGGTAAAAATTAGTTGAATGTTCCCGTAAGAGTTGAGAGCTCTTTTGTTACTTCGTTGAGGTCGAAAGGCTTATAGAATATAAAATCAGCGAATTTTCTTATCTTAATATCAAATTCTTTATTCTGATTTTTATAAACATAAATTAATACAATCGGAATGGTCGGATTTACAGCTTTGATCTCTTCACACAATTTTTCCATCCTATCAGAAGGCTCCATATCCAGCAGCACCAAATCAAATTTTGTACATTTTACTATCTTTAGCAAATCATTATGATCCATACTAACAGTAATGTTGTACCTGTCTTTTAAATACATTAAAAGACTGAAACTCATAGTAAAATCCGAACTATATAATATTATTTTCTTCATGTATCGCTTATTCGAATAAAATTGTATAATTCTCTTTACTATTTATGTGCCAATTTATTTTTAACGTAAATATTTTTCCAAGAAGTCTAATAAAGGTTAAAATTTTAATTTTTTTCAAATCTGAGAATAGGACTAAAAAATAGTTATTCTTGCTGGTGACAAACAATTACATAATTTGAGAAGCAGAGACTCCCTTTAAGCTTTGATATCAAGCTCTTTTAGCTTCCTGTATAAGGTTGAAAGTCCCACCTGAAGCTGCTTTGCGGTTGACTCTTTATCGTGTTCATTACTTTCCAGAACTTTAAGAATAAACTCCCTTTCAAAATTTCTAACCGAACTTTCTAAAGAACCGGTTGAATTTACTTTGGAAAGTTTTATTTCTCTGAAAGTATCAGGTAAATCATTTATAGAAATAAAATCTCTCTTGCAAAAGATAACAGCCCGTTCTACAATATTTTCAAGTTCCCTTATTTCACCTTTCCATTCATGACTGATTAGGGCATGTATTGCTTCCGTATCAAAGCCTTTTATATTCCTGTTCATTTCTTTTCTATACTTATCAAGGAAATGATCTGCAAGAAGAGGAATATCTTCTTCTCTCTCTTTTAAAGAAGGAAGTTGAATTTCAATTACATTTAAACGGTAGAATAGATCTTCACGGAAATTGCCGGCTTTGATTTCTTCCTTTAAATCTCTATTAGTTGAAGCTATAATTCTTACATCAACTTTAATTGTTGAAGTTTGACCAACTGGAGTAAATTCTTTCTCCTGAAGAACGCGTAGGAATTTTACTTGAAGCTGCAAAGGCATCTCACTTATTTCATCAAGGAAAAGTGTCCCTTTATCTGCTGCCTTTACAAAACCTTCTTTATCATAAAGCGCACCCGTAAAAGCGCCTTTTTTATGACCAAATAATTCACTCTCAACAAGATTTTCTGCAATAGCCCCGCAGTTGAATGCTATAAAAGGTTTATTCTTCCTCGCGCTGTTATAGTGTAGTGCACGTGCAACTAATTCTTTGCCGGTTCCGCTTTTTCCCACTATCAACACAGTGCTGTCAGTTTCGGAAACTGCCTGAATCATTTCATATATTTTTTTTATTGCAGGGCTTTTACCAATAATATTTTCAAAATCATACTGCCTCTGTATTTCATTCCTTAAAATCCTGTTTTCAAGCAAAAGGTTTTTAATTTCAAATAATTTTTTGATCTTCAAAATAATTTCATCAAACTCAACGGGTTTTAAGATATAATCGCTTGCACCGTTTCTTAAAGCAGAAATAGCAGTATTAAGCGAACCGAAAGCCGTGATAATTATAACCGATGTTTGGATATTTAACTGCATTATTTTTTCCAGCAGCTCAATCCCTTTTATGCCAGGCATCTCTAGATCCGTAACGACTAGATCGTAACTGTTTTTTAGAAGCATTTCATGAGCTGCCAGACCATTTTCAGCTTCTTCAACATCGTAACCTTCCTTTTTTAGAATATAAGAAAGGGATTCGCGTATGATTTTTTCATCATCAACAATTAAAATCTTTTCTGCCATTTTAAATCTTTCTATTGAATGGTAATTTAATTGTAAAAGTTGATCCTATTTCATGTATACTTTCGACGGAAATTTCACCTTCGAAACTCTTAATAATTCCATAACTTATCCAAAGACCGAGTCCTGTTCCGATACCTTCTCTTTTAGTTGTAAAGAAAGGTTCGAATACTTTACTTAATTCCTCGTCCGTCATTCCTTTTCCAGAATCGGTAAATTTCATTGTAATATAATCATCATCCATATCTAAATAAACAATAATTTTCTTATCGCCATAATGATTTTCTTTTTCTACAATTGCATCAACAGCATTAAGAAGTATGTTTAAACAAACCTGCTCTATTTGATCAGGTACAAGAGGCAGTAAAGGTATCTTCTCATTTAAATGGATTTCGAACTCGATATCCTTAGCTTTTTTTCCTACCCTGGTTATATTGATAGACTCAGTGAGTATTTGATTTATATCAGTCAGTTTTAGCTCGTAATTTGAAGGCCTCGAAAAATCAACAAGGTCTCTAATAATTTTTGAAATCCTTGTAACCTGACCTTTAATTAATTCTAATTTTTCTTTTACAAAAAGATCATCTGTAGTTCTTAGAACAACCTGTACCAATGCCGAAATAGAAGCCAAAGGATTTCCAACTTCATGAGCAACACCTGCAGCAAGAGTCCCGATACTCTCCATTTTTTGTGTATGAATCAACTGCTTTTCTAATAATTTTTTATCTGATAAATCCCTATGTATACCAAAAAAACCTGTTACCTCGTGATTATAATCAATAATAGGAGAAATCATTAATTGGGCATAATAAGGTTCGCCGTTTTTTCTTTTATTTTCAACTTCACCAACCCATACTTTTCCGCTTCTTACAGTATCCCACATTTTTCTCCAGAATTTTTTTGATTGTCGCCCGCTACCAAAAACATTGGGATTCTTTCCTAACACTTCTTCTTTTGAATATCCGCTTGCCGTAAGGAAAGCAGGATTAACATAAATTATATTTCCCTCAAGGTTTGTAATTACTAATGGAAATATTGTTTTTTCTGCAACATTATAAAATCTTAAAAGATCTAACTCTTTTTTTCTTGCTTCAGTAATATCTCTTGCAACAACAAATAAATTTCTATTTTTCCCGTAAGTATCTTTTTCAGAAGGGGATACAAATAAATCTATATCGTAATTTTTGTTTAAAATGTTAAATTTAGTAATAAAATTTTTACTTTCACCATCTTTTTTACATTCCTCGAAAAAAGAACTTATTTTTTCCATGTAAAAATTATCAATTAAATTTAGAAAATTTTCTCCTTTTATTTCGTGCCCATCAATATTTGCTATTTTAGAAAATGCTTTATTATAATTTAAAATTTCAAAATCGCTTGAAATAATAAAGCACATATCATAAAATTCATCAAGGAGATTAAAATCCAAATTGAATTTTTGGGAAAGGGTTTCTGTTTCACTCATCAAAATTTAATATTATATTTTTATCTTATACCTAACTCAGGATCATCTTCATATACAAGAAATTTTATTTATAGGAATGAAGCATTTTCATATAGTTTGCCCGTTCAAACTGGGACGGATCAGATGTTTTTTGGTGACTCATACTTCCGCGCATCTGTTCCAAAGATTCGTATTCATTAACTTCCATCCAGTATACCATGTTAGTTAAGACTTCTGTGATATGATTTGCTCCAAACTTCAGCAAAGATGAAAGCATTTGTACAACGTTAGCTCCAGCCATTATCATTTTTAAAACATCTTTTTCATTTGAAATACCACTAGTGGCAGCTAAATCAGCTTTGATTTTTCCGTATAAAATACCTATCCATCTCAAAGGCAGCCGCATGTCCATTGGAGTACTTAAGAGAACAGTAGGAACAACTTCCAATTTTTCAAGGTCAATATCAGGCTGGTAAAAGCGGTTGAATAAAACCAAACCGTCCGCTCCGACATTAACAAATTCTTCTGCCATGTGTGAAACAGAACTAAAGAACGGATGCATCTTAATAGCTATAGGAATATTAACGTTTAATTTTACTTCCTTAACTATATCGATATATAGTTTTTCAATTTCGTTTGAAGGTTTATTCGGATCAGTTGCCAGCATATAAATATTTAATTCAAGAGCATCAGCTCCGGCTTGCTCAATCTTTTTTGCATACTCAATCCAACCGCCAAGAGATTTACCGTTCAAACTTGCAATTACAGGAATATCAACTGCTGCTTTGGTTTTACTAATATGATTTAAATATTCCTCGGGTCCTGTTTTATATACAAATGGCTCAGGGAAAAAATCAACACTTTCAGAATAACGTTCCTGTGTATATGTTGTGTGATGATAAAGTTCAAGCTGGTCATGTTCGATTTCTTCTTCAAACAATGAATATAAAACAACTGCAGCAGCACCAGCATCTTCTAAAGATTTAATTTTATCAACTTTATCTGTAAGAGGTCCCGCCGAAGGAACTATTGGATTCTTTAAGTTTAAACCCAGATATTGTGTTGTGAGGTCCATAATGTTTTCCTATAATTATAATTATAAAAGTTCAAGAGTAAGTTCAAGTTCAAGAACAAATCCAAACCGCCAGGTGAAACTTTAGTGAACCCTGGTCATTCAATCATTTATCTATTTACTCAAACTCCTTCTAAATCTATAAAAAATATTATCCGAATATGTTTTTTAATTCAAATTTTTAAAAGTAAACCACCAATCGTAACCTTCTTCTTTTTTCAGTCTTTCTTCTGCACCGACAACATCTTTCGGTGGCGGATTAATAACTTTATCGCCGATCAATTCATTATTCGGCCAATTTTCAGGAATCGCAACTCTCTTTGCATCGGATATTTGCAAAGCATTTAAAGCTCTTAAAATTTCATCAACTTGTCGTCCAACTTCCGGAGGATAGTAAATCATAAGACGGATTATGCCTTTCGGATCTATTATGAATACTGCTCTAACTGTATTGGTATCTTTACTAGGATGAATCATACCTAATCTAGCCGCAACTTTCCCGGTATGATCGGCAATAACCGGAAAAGGAATATCAACATTTAATTTCTCTTTTATCCATTCAATCCATTTAATATGAGAAAAGACCTGATCGATTGATAATCCGATAAGTTCGGCATTAAGCTGTTTGAACTTATTATTTCTTTTTGCAAAAGCCACAAACTCTGTTGTACAAACCGGTGTAAAATCAGCAGGATGACTAAAAAGTACTATCCATTTATCTTTAAAATCATTTGGAATATTTATTACACCCCTGGTTGTTTGTACCGTTAATTCGGGAAATTTCTCACCGATTAACGGTATTCCAGTTTTAATTCCGTTATTTTCATTCATTTCTTTTGCCCTCTTTTTAAATCATTAAAGGTGTTGCATTATCTTTTTACAATAAGGCAACTATAATCATATTTTAATTTGATTTTGCTTCATTCGGATTATTAGCATTTAATCCTTCATAAGTTTTCCACTTATCTACTACATCTTTTTGAGCTTCTTCAAGTAATTTTTCAGCACGTTCTGGATGAGTTTTAGTCAACATTTTATACCGTGTTTCCATATATGCATAATCTTTGAGCGGGATTTTTAATCCTTTTGATTCAAGCTTAAATGGATTTTTACCTTCTTTATTCAAGTCAGGATTGTAACGATATAACTGCCAATAGCCTGAATCAACAGCGGCTTTTTGGTTTTGCATCCCGGTTCCCATATCTATTCCATGGGCAATGCAATGACTGTATGCAATAATAAGGGATGGACCTTCGTAAGCTTCAGCTTCGAGAAATGCCCTGAGAGTCTGTGTATCATTAGAACCCATAGCGACTTTAGCAACATAAACGTTTCCATAAGACATTGCCATCAAACCAAGATCCTTTTTCGCAAGCGGTTTTCCAGCAGCAGCAAATTTAGCAACAGCTCCGCGCGGAGTTGCTTTTGACATCTGACCACCAGTATTTGAATAGACTTCCGTATCCAGGACTAAAACATTTACATTTCTGCCTGAAGCAAGAACATGATCTAAACCGCCATAACCTATATCATAAGCCCATCCATCACCACCCATAATCCAAACTGATTTCTTTACTAAATAGTCCGAAAGGCTTAATAAATGTTTTATATCATTTAAATTTTCTTTTCCATTTGCACTAATTAATTCATTTAATTTTTTATTTAATGCTTCAACCCTTTGTCTTTGCTCATAAATACCTGCTTCATCTTTTTGATCGACGTTAACTAAATCATCAACCAAATCCTGTCCTATTTCATTAGCAAGTTTCTTCAAAAGATTTTTTGCTTGGAGATTATGTTTATCTATTGCCAATCTGAAACCGAATCCGAATTCAGCATTATCTTCAAACAATGAATTTGACCATGCTGGACCTCTTCCATCTTTATTCATAGACCAGGGAGTTGTGGGAAGATTTCCACCATAAATTGAAGAACAACCTGTGGCATTTGCTACAATTGCTCTATCTCCGAATAACTGGCTTACTAATTTTACATATGGAGTTTCACCGCAACCTGAACATGCACCGGAAAATTCAAATAACGGCTGTAAATACTGGGAATCTTTTACTTTTGTCACACTTACTTTTGTTCTATCAAGTTCTGGTATAGTTAAGAAGTAATCCCAATTTTTGCTTTCCTGTTCACGAAGCTGAATTTGATCATGCATATTTATAGCTTTGAGCCTAGTTTCTTTTTTATTTTTTGCCGGACAAATATCTACACAAATTCCACAGCCTGTACAATCCTCAACAGCAACTTGGAGTGAATACATCATTCCTTCACCGTAATCTTTTGCTCTATACTTTGTAAATTTAAATGTTGAAGGAGCATCCTTTAATTCTTTTTCATCAAAAACTTTTGCCCTAATTGTTGCATGGGGACAGACTATAACGCACTTGTTACATTGAATACATACTTCTTCATCCCAAACAGGAACTTCAAGAGCAATATTCCTTTTTTCATAAGCTGCTGTACCAACCGGGAAAGTTCCGTCAATCGGCATTTTGCTTACAGGAATTTTATCTCCATGTCCTCCAATAATTTGGGCAGTAACTTCCTGCACAAATTCAGGGATATTATCTCCTATAACCGCAGGCTGTAATTTCTTTTTGCTTGTTACAGTTCCCGGAACCTTTACTTCATGCAGATTTTCAAGAGTTTGATCAACTGCACTAAAATTCATTTGGACTATTTTATCACCCTTAGCTCCATATGTTTTCTTTATTGAGTTTTTAATCATTGCAATTGCTTCATCTTTGGGGAAGATATTTGAAATTGCAAAAAAGCATGTCTGCATAATTGTATTGATCCTTACACCCATTCCTGTTTCGCCGGCAACTTTATACGCATCAATTACATATAATTTCATCTTTTTATCAATAAGATCTTTTTGAACTTTTTCCGGCAGTGAATCCCAGGCTTCACTTGGAGGAACTTGAGTATTCAACAGGAAAGTAGCACCTTCCACAGCTTCTTCAAGCATATCCATTTTTTCCAGAAATACCTGCTGATGACATGCAATAAAATTAGCTTTATTTATTAAATAGCTGGATTTTATAGGTTTGGGACCAAAACGAAGATGCGATACTGTAGTTGAACCGGATTTTTTAGAATCGTAAACAAAATAACCTTGTGCAAAATTATCGGTGCCTTCACCAATAATCTTGATTGAATTTTTATTTGCACCCACCGTACCATCAGCACCTAATCCATAAAACTTGCCCCTGAATGTTTCTTTATCTTCAACCGAAAATTGTTCATTGTAATCTATACTTGTATTTGTAACATCATCTTTAATACCCGATGTAAAATGATTTTTAGGCTTTTCATTTTTAGCATCATCGAAAATACTTTTAACCATTGCGGGTGTAAATTCTTTTGAAGAAAGTCCATAGCGACCACCAACTATTTTAGGATAGCTGAAAGGTAATTCGCCGCTTATATGTTTTTCTGAAATAGAATTGACAACATCAAGATAAAGAGGTTCGCCGGGAGCACCAGGCTCTTTTGTTCTATCTAAAACAGAAATTACTTTGGTTGTTTTTGGAAGAGCATTTATGAAATGATCAATTGAAAAAGGCCTGTACAGTCTTACTTTTAATAGCCCGACTTTTTCTTCTTTACTTTCCAAATATTTAACGGTTTCTTCTGCAGTATCAGCTCCTGACCCCATCATAACAACAATTCTTTCTGCATCGGGAGCTCCGACATAATCAAATAAATGATATTGACGTCCAACTAACTTTGCAAATTTATCCATCTGCATTTGGACAATATCCGGAGCTTTTATATAAAAAGTATTAACGGTTTCCCTTCCCTGGAAGAAAACATCCGGATTTTGTGCTGTTCCCCTTACAACAGGATGATCCGGAGATAAAGCTCTATTACGATGTGCTATTACCAATTCATCATCAATCATAGCTTTCATATCTTCAATTGAAAGCTGTTCAATCTTCATTACCTCATGAGATGTTCTAAAACCATCAAAAAAATGAACAAAAGGAATTCTTGATTCGAGCGTTGATGCTTGAGCAATTAATGCAAAATCCATTACTTCCTGCACTGAATTTGAGGAAATCAATCCAAAACCTGTAGATCGTGTAGCCATTACATCTGTATGATCTCCAAATATTGATAATGCTTGTGCAGCTACAGATCTTGCTGAAACGTGAAAAACAGTAGAAGTTAATTCTCCAGCTATTTTATACATGTTAGGAATCATTAAGAGAAGACCCTGTGAAGCAGTAAATGTAGTAGTTAAAGCGCCGGTTTGTAAAGCGCCGTGAACACTTCCTGAAGCACCACCTTCACTCTGAAGTTCACTTACCGAAGGAGTTTCACTCCAAATATTCTTTTTATTTTGCGCAGACCAGGCATCACACCATTCTCCCATGTTTGATGATGGTGTAATAGGATAAATTGCGATTACTTCGTTAGTATGAAAGGCAACATACGCTGCCGCTTCGTTTCCATCGATAGTTACTTTTTTTCTTTCCACAATAAGCCCTTAAAAAATAAATTATATAATTTGAAAATTTTTCGCCCTATTTAGCCAACTTCTATACCAAGCATTTTTCTGCCTAAAATCTAAATTATTTATGATTGTTTTATCAAATAAGATAAAATATTAAAGGAATGATTTATGAAATTATCATTTTTGAGAAATTAAAAGATGGGTGATTTTTTGTTTAAAACAGAAGAGGTAATTATTTAAAAAAGAGATTAGAACTATTATTTTATTTTTCTATTGTTTTATTGCTTTATTGTCTTATTGTTATTAAGATAATCCTATTTAAGTTAGACAATTTAACAATATAACAAATACAGCAATATAAAATTGCTATTTTGTATTGTTATAAAATTTTTCAACAATTTCTTGTCCATTATCTTCCCTTAAATTAAAGTATTCGTTTTTTGACGATGAATATTTAAAATCTTTTTTCCAATCAGAAATATTTTTAACGGTTTGTTTAATAGAGTCGCAAATAAAATAGATTTCCTCATTATGCATTATAGGATGAATTGACATTCTAACCCAGCCGGGTTTTTCGGAATAGTCTCCATGATCTATTTTATCTGTTATACTTTTTGATTTATTTGGATCCACATGAAGCAAGTAATGACCGTATGTTCCTGCACAGGAACAACCACCTCTTACCTGGATCCCAAACATATCGTTTAAAATTTTAACGATTAAATTGTAATGAATGTTATCAACATAAAAAGAAACTGCACCTAATCTTTTTTCAAGGTTATCAGCTAAAATGTGAAGACCCGGAATTTTTCTTAATTCCTCAAAAACTATTTTTAGCTGTTCCACTTCCCTTTTTCTCATGTTAGCTTCTCCTATTTCTTCCTTTAATTGAATACAAAGAGCAGCTTTTATTGTTTGTAAAAAAGGAGGTGTTCCTCCATCCTCGCGGATTTCAATATTAGCAATAAACTTATGCTGACCCCACGGATTGGTCCAATCAACTGTACCTCCGCCGGGATTATCGGGAATTTTATTATGGTAAAGTTTTGAATCAAATATTAAAACTCCGGGCGTACCCGGACCGCCTAAAAATTTATGCGGGGAAAAAAATATTGCGTCTAATTTTTTATGAGGATCTTCCGGATGCATATCGATTTTTACATAAGGAGCCGAACAAGCAAAATCAATAAAACAATATCCACCGTTTTGATGCATTATTTTTGCCAATTCAAAATAAGGGGTTTCAATTCCGGTTACGTTTGAACAAGCGGTAAATGCCCCTATTTTTAATTTCCTGTCTTTGTAAATAATTAACTTCTTCTTCAAATCTTCAAGATCAACTAATCCCTCGTCATTAGGTTCAATATTAACAACATCTGCAATAGTCTCCTGCCAGGAGGTATGATTTGAATGGTGTTCCATATGGGTAACAAAAACAACCGGGATTAATTCTTCAGGAATATTTGTATATGCTTTTAACTGCTCGGGAATTTTCAATCCTAAAATTCTCTGAAATTTATTTACCATTCCGGTCATCCCCGAACCACCTGTAATTATTACATCATCTTTTCCAGCATTAACATGTTTCTTAATAATTTGATGTGCATTTTGATAAGCTAAAGTCATTGCACTGCCGGTTGTACTCGATTCCGAATGTGTATTTCCAACTAACGGTCCAAAAGTTTCAAGCATTTTCTTTTCGATAGGGTAATACAATCTGCCGCTTGCAACCCAATCAGCATATATAATTTTCTTTTCGCCATAAGGTGATTTAAAGGTATGTTTTAAGCCAATTATATTTTTTCTGAAAGGTTCAAAATATTCTTCTAATACATTCATAAATTTCATTTCTTTTTGTTAAAAATATAAGAATTAAATTTGAAATAGAATAACCAATAAAACTAAGTCAAAAGTAAAAAGTCTCAGCCAGAGGCTGATCATCCCGAAAGTTTTCGGGATGAAAAATTTAAAAATTTTCTGATATTTAGAGTCAAAAGCCGAAGGAAGAGATGAGAATTCGATTGGAATGTAAAATGGTAAATGTTAAATGGAAAATGGGTGATTAAAATTCAACTCTAATTTTGGCTTTATCATTTTAAGTTAAATTTGAAATACCCTACATTTTTAACTTCTTTTTATTTTCTATATTTTGATATAAAGAATCATTTACAACTCATATGAAATATATAATAGGAATTGACGGAGGGGGAACAAAAACAGACTGCGCTATTACTGATCTATATGGAAATATTTTGTTTGAAACAAAAGGGAGTCATTCAAATTTTTTGGTTGAAGGGACAGAGAAAATTTCTGAATCTATTTTAAATTTAATAGATAAATGCAAAAAGCAACTTAAATTTGATTATAAGGATATTGAAATAATTCTTATCGGAACTGCAGGTGCCGGAAGACAGAGTGATGCCGATAGATTAAAAAAATCATTTATAGAATATTCAAAAACAAAGGGGATTAATTTTAAAAACTTTGTTGTTGAAAGCGATGCAAGAATTGCTTTGGAAGGTGCTTTTTCAGGTAAATCGGGAGCAGTATTAATTGCAGGTACAGGTTCTATATTGATCGGCAAAGATTTAGAAGGCAATATCCATCGTGTGGGTGGCTTTGGGCGACTTATCGGTGACGAAGGAAGCGGTTATAGTTTAGGTAGAAAAGGTTTAAATGCAGTTTCAAAACAATTTGATGGAAGGGGAACTTTTACTTTAATTTCAAAATATTTAAAAGAAAAATTTAATATAAATTCCTCAGAAGCATTAATAACTGAAATTTATAAAAATAATTTTGATATTGCTTCCATTGCTCCCCTTGTTATTTCTGCTGCAGAAAATAACGACGAAACAGCTTTAAAGATTATTAATGAAGAAATAGACGAACTGCAAAAACATATTACTGCAATGCAGAAAAAATTAAATTTGCATAAATTAAATCTTTCTCTAATCGGAGGATTACTCAATAAAGAAAATTTTTATTCAAAAAATCTGAAAGAAAAAATTGCCAAAAATATATCGGGAGTAAAGATTAAACTGCCTGAAAACTCTCCAGCTGTTGGTGCTGTTTTAATGGCTAAAAGGTTTATTAATCAGGTTTAATAGTTGTAATGAAATTTATAAAGAAGCAAAAACGAAATCCCTGGGCATGGGTTCCTTCATTATATTTTATAGAAGGGATTCCCTACGTAGTTGTTATGTATGTCTCTGTTATAATGTATAAAAGATTAGGGATTTCGAATGCAGATATTGCTCTTTATACGAGCTGGCTCTATCTCCCATGGGTAATTAAACCGCTTTGGAGTCCAATCGTAGATATTCTAAAGAAGAAAAGATTCTGGATCGTTACTATGCAATTTATAGTTGGAGCAGCACTGGCCTGTATTGCTTTGACTATTCCCGTATCTAATTTTTTTCAATACACTATAGCAATTTTATGGTTGTTAGCTTTCGGTTCAGCAACTCACGATATAGCTGCCGACGGTTTTTACATGCTTGGTTTATCGGAACATGATCAGGCCTGGTTTGTAGGTATTAGGAACACTTTCTATAGGATAGCTTTTATAACAGGTCAGGGATTATTTGTTATTTTAGCCGGTGAACTGGAAAAGACATCAAATGACATTCCTTATGCCTGGATGATTTCTTTCTTTATTCTTACCGGGTTATTTATTCTTTTTTTTATTTACCATTGGATTATTCTTCCATACCCGGTTAAGGATAAGTCGGTAGTTGAAAAAGTTACGGTCAAATCCGTTGTATCAGAATTTTTAAAAACATTTGTAATCTTCTTTAAGAAGGAAAAAATAGGGTACATACTTACCTTTATTTTACTTTATCGATTGGGTGAAGCTCAATTAGTAAAAATTGCTTCGCCTTTTCTGCTCGATCCCAAAAGTGCAGGCGGATTAGGTTTGAGTACTATTCAAATTGGATTTGTTTACGGTACTGTTGGAGTTATCGCTCTAACAGTCGGAGGAATACTCGGGGGTTTTTTAGCAGCAAGAAACGGAATGAAATATTGGCTTTGGTGGATGATTGCTGCAATTAATTTACCGGACCTGGTTTATGTTTATTTATCTTATACACAAACATCAAATTTTTTTATTATAAATCTGGCGGTTGCAATTGAACAATTCGGTTACGGATTCGGATTTACTGCATTTATGCTGTACCTGATTTATATTTCCGAAGGTGATCACAAAACATCTCATTACGCAATAGCTACCGGTATAATGGCTTTGGGAATGATGATTCCAGGCATGGTCAGCGGATGGTTTCAGGAATTATTAGGTTACAAATATTTCTTCATCTGGGTATGTTTAGCAACTATTCCGGCATTTATAATTGCAAAGTTTATTCCCCTGGATCCCGAATTTGGAAAAAAGAGGGAATGACATCTGTTTTATAACGCCGAGTATACCTACGTTAGTTTCCGGATAAAACCGGATAGCTATTCTTAAAATCACATTTATTTCTTCTTGTTATTTATATTTTAACTAAGTATTCTAAACAATTCCATTTTTAAGAAGGATTTATTTATGAAAAAAATAGGCGGATATTTTATCTTTTTCATTTTATTGTCTTCTTCATTTTTAAGCTGCAAACCAGGGAGTAATGTTAATAGCAGTACAGGTAATTTAGGAATTACGCTTCCACCGGGATTCAAAATTGATATTTATGCAGATAATGTAAAAGGCGCCAGGTCAATGGCACTTAGCCCTAGCGGAGTTCTGTTTGTCGGAACAAGGGATGCCGGAAATGTTTATGCAATATTGGATACAAACAAAGATTACAAAGCCGATAAAGTAATTAGAATTGCAAGCGGATTAAATATGCCGAACGGAGTAGCGCTAAAGGATGGAAATCTTTATGTAGCTGAAATCAATAGAGTAACACGATATGATAATATCGAACAGCATTTAAATAATCCCCCGAAACCAGTTGTTATTAATGATACCTTTCCAAGTGATACACACCATGGATGGAAATTTATACGTTTTGGTCCTGATGGAAAGCTATATGTCCCTGTTGGAGCACCTTGTAATGTTTGTATGCCCGGAGATAAATATGCTTCTCTGTTCAGAATGAATCCTAATGGAAGTGATTTAGAAAAATATGCAAGCGGAATTCGCAATACAGTTGGATTCGATTGGAATCCTCAAACAAATGTTTTATGGTTTACGGATAACGGCAGGGATTTATTAGGCGACAACACACCATCGGATGAATTAAATAGAGCACCTGAAAAAGGATTAAACTTCGGCTTTCCTTATATGTTCGGGAAAGATGTCAGGGATCCTGAATTTGGTAAAGGTGTGGATTTAAGCAAGTTCGTTAAACCAGCTATGGAGCTGGGTCCTCACGTAGCATCTCTTGGTATGAGGTTTTATACGGGAGATATGTTTCCACCTGAATACAAGAATCAAATATTTATTGCAGAACACGGTTCATGGAACAGGACTCATAAAATTGGCTATAGAGTTGTCGTAGTAAAAGTTTCGAACGGTAAGGCTGTTAGCCAGGAACTATTTGCCGAAGGCTGGCTAAAAGGTGAATCTGTTTCCGGCAGACCCGTAGATGTGCAGCAAATGCAGGACGGTTCTCTTTTGGTTTCCGATGATTATGCAGGAGTTATTTACAGAATTATATATCAGAAGTAGGTTTGGCTTTTTTAATACAATAATTTTATTCTGTTAATTGATAGTTCGAAGGAACTGATTCGAGACCTGTATTGTCAACAGCAGAAATTCTATAATAATATTTCCTATTTTTATTTACTCCAAGATCTATCCATTCAGTAGTTGGATTACCATTTTTATCAAAAGCTTTAAGTTTTTTGATCAATTTAAAAACTGCCGGCAGCCCATTTTCATCTTCCGATCTATATATTTTATAATAGCCGCCTTTCATATCGGGTTCAATATTTTCAGTCCATGAAATTAATACAGAATCATTTTTTGTTTGGGTTTCTAAATTAATTGGTTTTGAAGGAGGCGCTTGATAAGCTGTGTAAATATATACATCAAGTGAATAGACACCTTTGGCTTCACCATTTAACTTAAACCCTATCCCGGTGCTGTCTCGATTTTTATCCTGCGAATTTGGGTTACTCCACGGAGAAAATACTTCGTTGTATCCCATTCTAAAAGCATCTTTACCATCACCCTGACATTTAACATCTTCTACTGGAAGTTGGTTTATTTTATTTTCAGTAAAATGAATAGGAGAAGGAGACATATGTTTCTTCTTCCAATCCCAGGGTATATATTCCATATCAGTATAACCATTTTTCCTATCTGCTCTAACGCGATCATAAACCGGCAACATTCCACCTCCCCAAGGGTTTTTGATCTGTTGATTTACAGCCCAATCATATCTACCGCTTGCTGAAATTAATTGCAGGCTGCCGCCATAATAACTATCCTGCCGGATATCATAAATTCCATTTTCAACATTACCGAACGTATGATTGTTTTCCCAGTAAGAAAGCTTTTGATGGTTCTCAATATAAAAATATTCATTCTTCAAACTATCTATTGTAATTCTAAGAGCATCGCCGGTTGTTACATAATCTCTCAATTTTATATTCTTATAAGTTCTTGCAGTTGAATTACTTATCGATTTAATATTTATCCATCCTAAAATTGATCTCTCAAAAGAATTAGCAACTTGAGTCTTTTTACCCCATGCATCCAGCATTCCCCAAAAGCCATAACCCGAATGGTAACTGTTGTCACCTAATAAATAGTGGGCAAACTCATGAATACATGTTCTTAAAGCATTTGTAGATAAATAATCTCTGACTGTTACTCCAGAACCTCCCGGTTGATTATTTAAAATACCCCACCATGTTTTTACAATTCTTTTTCCATTATCAACAGTAAATTGATTTCCACCGAGATCTCCTTCATCATTATTAAAATCCAAAAGGTTGTTTATAATTTTAACCGAATCAGCCGGGTAATCACCAGATATATTTCGCCAGACCATAAATATCATATCAATAATACCATCCGGCTTATTAACATTTTTGTGCGGAGCTAAAAGGCTCCAATTATCAAATTGTACAAAGTCTATCTGCTTATTTACTTGTTTAATAATTTCCTGGTGAATAAATCCGCGGGTTTTTCTATTCTTTAAATACCATTCACGGGAATGGGGAGAAATTACAGAAACAGTTTTACCAATAAATTTAAGTTTGTTAAAAGACATTTCATTAAAGTAATGCGTCATGTACCCCTGAGCAGGAGTTTCACTCCATTTTTCATCAACCCATTTTTTCATATCGATTGGCTCTCCGCCTTTTGGCCACCGGGAATTTAAAGTATCATAATTGTCGTCAGGGAATTGTGCAAAAATAAAAAGGACATTTATTTCACCTATAGAAGGAAGCCACATTCCTTTTGTTTGTATGGAATCCTGCTGCGGAAATAAAACAGCTGCAGAAAAAATTATTATATTAAATAAAATTTTCATTTATCATCAAACATTTCAATATGATATAATATGATATAATAAGAAATTTATAAAAGAAAAATAATTCATTTATAAATATCAAACCTGGATAAAAATTTCAATCCGATTTCTATTCACTGAAGATTATTAAAACATTTTGTAATTTACATATATAGATTTTACAATTATTGTTTATCTAATGCTATGACAGATTTTTTAGCCGCCCGTTCTACAATGGCTTTATCACTCGGATTTCATATAATTTTTGCCTGCATTGGAATGACTATGCCTTTCCTTATGGTAATCTCTCATTGGTTCTGGCTTAAAAGAAAAGATGAAGTTTATCTGAAACTGACAAAAGCCTGGTCAAAAGGGGTTGCAATATTTTTTGCAATAGGAGCTGTTTCCGGCACTGCCCTATCTTTTGAATTAGGCTTGCTTTGGCCTGGATTTATGAAACATGCCGGTCCTATTATCGGAATGCCTTTTAGCTGGGAAGGAACCGCATTCTTTGTTGAAGCAATCTTTATAGGAATATTTTTATACGGCTGGAATAAAGTTAATCCTTATGTCCATTGGATTTCGGGCTTATTAGTTGGGATTTCAGGAATCATATCCGGCATTTTTGTAGTTTGTGCAAACGCATGGATGAATGCTCCTGCAGGCTTTGATTGGGTAAATGGAGAGGCAGTAAATATCGACCCTTTCGCTGCAATGTTTAATCCTGCCTGGGTAAGTCAAACTTCTCATATGACCATCGCAGCTTTTGTTGCAACTTCCTTTGCGGTTGCAGGTTTACATGCTTTTCTACTATTAAAAAACAGGGAGAATAAAATCCATCGCAAAGCTATTATTATTGCTTTAAGCTTCGGAAGTATATTTGCAGTCCTTCAGCCTTTAAGTGGTGATTATAGCGCTAAGGATGTCGCTAAAAGACAGCCTATTAAACTAGCTTCAATGGAAGGGCATTTTAAAACCGAAAAAGGTGCAGGTTTAACAATCGGAGGTATCCCTAATGAACAAACCGAAACAACTAAATTCGGAATTAAAATACCGTATCTTTTAAGTTTTTTAGCTTATGGTAATTTTAATTCTGAAGTAAAAGGACTGGATGATTTTCCAAGAGGTAACTGGCCTCCTGTTTTAATTGTTCATTTAGCTTTCCAAATTATGGTTGCATGCGGTTTTATTCTTGCTGCATTAGGAATTTTCTTCTGGATTTTCAGATTTAAATGGAAAGATAAATTATTAAGTAAAAGATTTTTAATGATAACGGCAATATGTACTCCACTTGGTTTCATTGCAGTGGAAGCGGGCTGGATCGTTACCGAAGTCGGCAGGCAGCCCTGGGCTATTTATAATATATTAAAAACTGTTGATTCGGTTACACCTGTTCCCGGTCAAGTTTTTCATTTTTCTGCTTTCCTGGTAATTTATACAATTCTGTCTATTGTAGCTTATTGGTTGATGGGAAGGCAAATAAAAGTGCTTGATAGAGAAGGATGATTAGAAGTTCAAGTTCAAGTGTAAGTTCAAGATTTAAAATGTTCAATACAAAAAATTTAGAAAAATGCTGTACGTTGTAATTTTCTTTTTACTTGTATCTGTTTATTTATATTGCCTTTTAGGCGGTGCAGATTTTGGTGCTGGAATTGTAGAATTAACTGCAAGAGGCGCAAGTAAAGAACGGACAAAAAACCTTGTTTCGGAATCGATGGCTCCAATATGGGAAGCAAACCATATGTGGCTCATTATCACTGTTGTAATTCTATTTAATGCTTTTCCGGCAATTTATACACAGGTTTCAATTTCATTATATATTCCTTTAATTCTGTTATTGATAGGAATTGTCCTCCGGGGAACTGCTTTTACTTTCAGGCATTATGATGCAATAAAAGATGATTCACAGAAAGTGTATTCAAGAATTTTTGCATATTCAAGTTTAATTGTAACATTCTTTTTCGGTCTGATAATCGGGGCATTGATTTCAGGAAAGATAACCGCTAAACCGGGAAATTTCATTGAAGGATACATTACTCCCTGGTTAAATATTTTTTCTATCTCCGTGGGAATTTTTCTTTGTACTCTTTTTTCATTTATAGCTTCAGTCTATTTAATTGGTGATTCGACTGAAGAATCTATTAGAAAAGAATTTATTATAAAAGCCAAGCATACTACTATTGCAATGGTTATTAGCGGCGGAATTGTTTTTATCGCTTCTTTTATAGAAAAGGCTGATCTTGTTGTTCAATTTTTTTCCCATCCTGTCAGCATTACTTTAATAATTATAGCAACACTTGTATTGCCTGTTTTATGGATTACTTTAGGGAAGGGATTAATCTGGTTTTCAAGAGTAATTGCAGGAGCTCAGCTTCTTTTTATTTTAGGGGGATTTTATGCAATATATTTTCCAACTATTGTAAAAATAAAAGACGGAGCAAATCTCACTCTATTTAACTCGGCTGCCCCGGATGTAACTTTAAATTATTTAGGCTGGGCATTAATTATCGGATCCTTTATAATTTTTCCTTCTTTATTTTATCTGCTGAAAATCTTCAAATTCAAAACTGAAGAAGAATAGACTACAATTGAAATAAATACCGGGTAATCATTACTTTTTAACTTTTTTAATGATCTCTGTTTTTTCTGCAAAATCTGCACTGAAGTTCTTTATCATATCTGCAATTTTTTTGTTTTTTGTTGATCTTTCATAAGTATCGGCAAGTTTATTAAAAACCTGGTGAAAATGTATATTCATATCATCAACTATCATTTCTTTCGTCCAGAGATCTATACCTAGAGTTGCTTTCTCTTCTTTGTCCCAGAGCGAAAGCATTATTGAACTGCATTCTTTCTTTCCATCAAAACCTGAATCGGTTGCTTCCCATTCAATTTTTTCAGGCACCTTTTTTTCATCGAGCGTTACTGTAAATTTTATTTCCGATTTTTTATGCATTTAAACTTCCTTTTAATTTAAATAATCATATAACTATTAATCTTAATATTCATGATATACAGCAAATCCATTATTTACCATATCGTCATTAACATTTAAGTAATCAGCATCATTAAACTTCAACCAGACTTCCCCGAGGTATCTTCCATATTTTCCTTTTGTATCTTTTATTGTTTCAATTATAATTTCTTTATTAAGAATCAGATTTCTTAAATAATCTCTTGCAACCAATCCTTTTGGTTTCTCGGCACCGCGCAATTCAGGAGCGTTTATCCTGTTAAATCTTATTTTTTCACCTCTAATCCATGTATGTAAACCTAAATCAATGTCTACTGTTATGGTATCACCGTCGTATACATCAACAACCTTTGCAACATAATTGTAAAGTATATGCTTCATTTCCACCACTCACTTTTATTATAAATGAATTAGTTTTAACTTTGGCTTTGATAAAAAATAAACTAAAATGAAATATATCAAAATTTCTAATTTATCAGTAAAGGCAATCATTTTTTTGTTGTTTGTTTTTCTAATAGCTTCAAATATAAAAAGCCAGAGTGACTTCAGCATCGGTGCATATATTGGAGGCGGCTATATAAGCGGAAATTCTCCTAACCAGACAAGTTTAAATACCTCGGTATTCCTGCAAATGAAAACCATTTTCAGTGATGCTTTATTTCTAAGATTCAGCTTCTTTTATGACAGAGATATAAATTATTATTTGGGAACAAGAAGCGGATATTTTCCATTTATAAAAGGTGTAACCATAAAAGGCATTGCTGTTCAAGATTTAGCAGATAATCTTTTTTTCGAAGAGGGTTTTGGTCTTCTCTATATTAATGACAGAATGTTTAGCAATACCAGTGTTGATGATTTCGGAACAGTTTTCTCTTTAACCGGCGGTACTGATCTAAATAAATATACAAATCTTAATGTAAAATTAGGTGTTGGCTTAGAATACGGACTTACTTTTAATAATACCCTTGCAGATTATTTATCAATTCATTTACAAGGGCAATACTTTTTTTAAAGTCAAAAGTAAAAGGTCAAAAGTCAAAAACTTTTTACTTTTGAATTTTGACCTTCGCATCATTTAACAGTTACATTTTCAGTTTTAATCTTTCCGTTTGTCAATTCATCAACAAGTCGTTTTGCTTTGTATATATCTTTTAGTGCTTCAATTATTCCTTCCGAATGCACTGCAACCATCCTGTTTTCTTCTGTTGAGAATATAAAACTTCCCGGTAAGCTTTGAATATTACCGTCAAATGCAAGACCTACAATTTCACCTTTTTCATTTATTACAGGGCTCCCCGAGTTTCCGCCGATAATATCATTTGTTGCAACAAAATTAAATGGAGTTGAAAGATTAAAATCTTCCGGAGGGTTTTGCCATTTTTCAGGCAAACTCCATGGAGCTTTTTTCCCGAATGAATAATACCTGTTATACAAACCATAAAAAGTAGTAATGGGCGGCGCAACGGTTCCGTTATATGGAAAACCTTCCACGATGCCGTCGGAAATACGAAGTGTAAAAGTAGCATCGGGCGGAATTGAAGTTCCGTAAACAGCATACAAAGCTTTACCCAATTCCTCGGAAAGCCAATCATTTTGTGCTTCCAGCTGACTGGCATCCTGTGAAAGTTTTTTTCTTCTCTTTTCAGATTTTACTATAAAATTAATAAAGGGATCACCTGAATTTAATATTGCGTCAGGACCTTTATTCACTAGTTCCTTTATCTTTTCTTCACTTGTTAAGAAAGATTTATTAAGCAGGTTCTCAACAGCTTCATTTACAGTTTTATCATCCACAAGATCTTTAACAAAAACATTATCATGTCCCAAATACTTAACCATAAGATCCAATTGTTCTTTAAGCATTTGTTTATTTTGGAGGGTATCAAAATCTTCGGGGAAAATTTCGTCGATTGTTGTATCCAATTCATTCCCTTTATAATAATAATACCTTTGATCTTCAGGTAATTTTAATTGATGTGCAAGTTCTACAAGTTCTTCTGCTATATTAAAGTAATCCGAAGTTTCAATTGGATTTAGGTTTAGTGCAAATTGTTCATCAGAAATTTTCTTTAAATCCACTCTATTCTGTTCTATTTCATTCCACAGATTTCCATACAGAGCATTCAATTCAGGGTCGGATTTAACAGCATCCTTAAATTTTGCTTCAAAATCTTTTTTCTTCTGCATAAGTACAGGATTTCTTAATCCATCAAGCATCCCCTGGTAAGCCTTCTGTGAATTGGTATATTTTAATAATTGGTCTGTTAATTCATTTTTTCTATCAGGATTTTCAATAATTAATTTTGAATAAACATCAACTAAACCATTAAGTAAATCCAGCATTCTCGGATATGAAATATCGCGCAAATATTCTAATTGAGAAACTGTATTGAGGCGGTTTGTCTTGCCGGGATTTCCAATTACAAATACAGGTTCGCCTTCGGAAGCTCCATTCGAACTCCATTTAAAGTAATTCTTGGTTTGTAAAGGTTTTCCGTTATCATAAACTCTAAAAAAGGAACAATCCAAATCGTAACGGGGATATGTAAAATTATCAGGATCACCTCCAAAAAAACCTAGCTCCGATTCGGGAGCAAAAACCAGGCGCACATCATTATATCTTTTGTAGCCATAAAGAGAATATCTTCCACCATTATATAACGGAACTACAGAAATTTCCAAACCGGTTGTATCGCTCTCCCGTTTTTCAATTTCCATTATAGCTTTTTCTTTATTGATTTCCTTATCAACATCGGTTTTTCCTCGAACAATTTCATTTTGTATTTCCCCGGTTACATCTTTTATCAATACAAGCTGATCAACAAACAAACCCGGGACCGGTCTTTCGTCGTCCAAAGTCTTTGCCCAAAAACCATTTTGTGATAAATCTTCGCTGTCTTTTGCAACTTCAGTCAGACTTTCTCTCGCACAATGATCATTAGTCATAATTAAACCATCTCCTGAAACAAACGAGGCAGAGCAATATGTAGCAAAACGCAGAGCAGAGAGACGTACGTGGTTAAGCCATTCTTGTGACGGTGTAAAGTTATAAGTTTCTTTGAAATATTTTATAGGTGGGTACTCAAATGTCCACATTCTGCCAGTATCAAATTCTCCGGCTTTAACAGTATCCAGATTCAGCCAGCTGTAATCCGGTTTATCGGAATTATAATTGCTCTGAAGCTGCGATGTTGAAGAACAACCGGCAACAAAAAATAAAATAAGTAGAAAAATATTTGTTAAAAAATATCGTTTTGTACGACTAATCATAAATTACCTCAAATTGCGGAATGCATTAAAAAAGAAAAGCTATATTAGTTCATTTTAAACATTTATTAAAGTCGGAATCTTTTAGGTGAGCATTGATATTGATAGAAATTACATCATTGAAACAAAACTATATACTGATGCCCTGATAAAACCTAAAACTCTTCCCCGTGTAATTAACAGGTAGAAATTCCAATTATCCAGATTACTAAATGAAAACTAAATGTATGAATCCGGTTGATAAAGTGGCTCAATCTCCCATTCATCCTCAATTGTTCCAACACAATGAGAACATTTAGGAACATTAAAGACAACTTTTTCTTCGTTCGGCGCTGCACGGACAAAATTCAAAATAGTTTTGCAGCTAGAACATTGCACAATGTGCGATGTAGTTGTTTTTGTGCTGCAATCCGGGCAAATAAATCCCAGATCTCCAGGTGTTTCATCGGGATTTACTAGAAATATAGCATTGCATTTAGAATTATTGCATTTAGCGAAGTGCCACTTAATAGTATCATTTGTATCGATATTTATCTCCCTCAAAAATTTAGCTATTTAACTTAAATCATAATATTAAAAAAGTCTATTGAAAAATAACCCCCCTACAATTTTACTAATTAAACTTCGTTTTACATTTTAAGAGTGAAAAATCCTTAAATATAATATGCTTACTCTACAAAAAGTCTCATAACAATCTTATGGAGTTTTATATCCGGCTTTTCTTAGGTTTGAATTAGAATTTCACAAATTTTTTGTACCAAAATTATTATTTTACACGTTGGAAAATTATCAAAATTTAATTAATCGGGAAAGTCAATCTTTACGGTAAAAATTTTAATAAAGGAGAAATATGAATAAAATCACCAGCTTTAAAGCATATGATATTCGAGGAAAGGTACCAACTGATTTAAATCCTGATTTAGCTTATAAAGTGGCAAGAGTCTTTGCAAATCTTGTAAAAGCAAAAACAATTGTTACCGGATATGATATTAGAAAATCATCCGGGATTATTTCAGATGCTGTTAAAAAAGGATTAACCGACAGCGGAGTTAATGTTATAGATATCGGTTTATGCGGCACGGAAATGATTTACTATGCTACGCCAAGCTTTAATGCTGACGGCGGTATAATGATTACTGCCTCACATAATCCGCCGGAATATAACGGGATGAAGCTTGTAAAAAGAGATTCTGTACCGGTTGGATATGATTCAGGCTTAAATCAAGTGGAAAAAATGATAATAAATAATGAAATCCCAGGAATTATTAAGAATCCCGGAAATGTTATTAAAAAAAATATCATGGAAGGTTTTATAAATCATTTAAAGAAATTTTTTGATCCTGATAAGATAAAACCATTTAAAGTTGTTGTAAATGCTGGGAACGGCTGTGCAGGTTTGGCATTAAACGCACTTGAAAAAGAATTGCCTATCAAAATGATAAAAATTTTTAATGAACCGGATTCGAATTTCCCAAACGGAGTTCCCAATCCACTATTAACGCAAAACCGGCAGCCAACCATAGATGCCGTTATAAAAAATAATGCAGATTTAGGAGTTGCCTGGGACGGTGATTTTGACCGCTGCTTCTTTTTTGATGAAAAAGGGAATTTTATTGAAGGATATTATATTATCGGACTTTTAGCTAAATCCATTCTTAAAAAGAATCCAGGAGAAAAGATAGTACATGATCCACGCTTAGTCTGGAACACAATAGATATAGTTAATAATACCGGGGGAGTTGCAGTAGAATCAATAAGCGGGCATGCTTTTATTAAAGAGAAAATGAGAAAAGTCAATGCCATTTACGGCGGCGAAATGTCGGCTCATCATTATTTTCGAGAGAATGCTTATTCGGACAGCGGCATGATTCCTTTTTTATTAACTATGCAATTGATGTCCGTTGAGAATAAAAAATTATCGGAACTTGTTGAAGAAATGATAAAAGCTTACCCGTGTTCCGGTGAAATTAATTCCGAAATTGAAAACCCGGCAGAAAAATTAAAAGTACTCGAATCGAAATATTCAGACGGTGAAATAAGTAAAATAGATGGCTTAAGCGTTGCTTATGATTCATGGAGATTCAATGTTAGGCTATCTAACACCGAACCAATAATTCGTTTGAATGTTGAAAGTAAAGGCAATATTGAATTGATGAAAGAAAAAACAGACGAATTGCTAAAGATAATTAGAGGGTAAAAATATTTTCTGGTTTTGAAATAGGAATTAAAAGGTCAGTAAAACATAGATTAACGATTTTGACCTGCCTGCCGAAGCTTTTCGGCAAAGGCAGGTTTAAGATGTTAAGGCAAATCAAAAATCTTAAATCGTTGATCATTATTCTGAGATCCAAAAAATTTATTTTATTGGACTTCCACAGTAAACGGTACTTTTAGCTTTTCCCAGATTAAATTTACAACTGCAGAGTTTTTTCCATCTTTATTTACCTTCATATCTGAAAAAATATATTCAAGCCATTCTGTAAATTCTGTCTGCTGCGGCTTTACAGTAAATCTCATGGCGTCTTCCGCCTGGTTATATTCAAAAGCACCCCATTGATCCGCAACTTTATTAAAAATCAAAGTCCAATCGGTTTTAGTGGGAATAGCAAAGAAGCTGTAAGCACCTGCAGTGAGTTTTTTCCCATTAATTAAAACGTCGCTTGTAAAAATAAATTTTGTAGCTTCATTTGCCCCGGCACGCCAAACCTTATCATACGGTACAAGACCTCCCCATATTTTTCTTCCTTTTACACCGGGACGGCTGTAAGAAATTGAAACATCTTTTAATCCTATTGTTTGCATTACAAATGCTTTGGGACTAATCCTTAATTCTTTATTCCAGGGCTGAATACTATTTTTTGCTTCATTATTCTTTTTTATTTTATTATTTTGATTTTGCTGTGCAAATGCCGTTGAAAAGAATAAAAGTGCAACTACCATAACAAATAACGGTTTACACCAATTAAATCCTTTAAGCATTATCAACTCCTTTAATCTTAATTTTTAATTAATATGGATTCAATTTAAAAATATTTATTTAAATTTCATTATATCTTGGCTAATCTTCAAAATTTAATAGAAATTAATTTGGGTAAAAATTGAGTACGTAAAGGAGAGAAACAATAATGTAAAATTACTTCCATAAAATTGAATATTACCTTGAGAGAATTTCCTTACAATTATCAGGGGAAATTCTATTAGAAAAGTCAAAACGTTTCTCTCAAGGAGGAATTTTATTTTAATAGAAATTATTCATAAAAATTTTATTTGTTCCTTACTAGTTTAAGGATTTTTATTCCAGCATTAAGCCAGATATATTACAACTTACTTAGTACTATCTTTAAAGAACTGTTATCGTCGCAAAAATAACCTATCATTTTAGAATATCTTCTAACCCCCGGTGTTGAAGTAGGATCTTCATAATATGCATAAACATTTATTAATTTATCACATACATTTGGGTCATTTATTTCATATTCAACATAATCTATTGCTTGATACGTTGGGCTTATGTTAATCCCCGAGCAGCTCCACTCCGACTGATAGGTCCCGTCATTAATTTTGGCTTCTACATCAAATGAAACAATATTTAATTTATCATCAATAATTAATTTAATCGTTCCTTCCCCGTCGCCTTGTTCTTCAATATCAATTGTACCCTCATAAGTATTGCCGGTAAAATTACCTTTTGTATACCATTTAGCTGTCCATATAACCGTATCAAAAGCTGGACCTTTAACCGGTGGAATTAAATTGTGCTCTTCAATAGCATTCACACCCACACGAATTGTACAGTAATTATAATTTAATTCATTTTTCACTCTTATATCTAAATTAATATTAGATGTACCAGTATAAGGAGGTTCATTACCGCTATTAACAACACAGGATAGTAATGCATCGTATTGAACCAGATTCCCTACAGAAAAATCGATTCCTTCTGAAAGAAAAGTTAAGTTGTTACCGGATATACCAAAAACAAGTGCTTTAACATAGTCTAAATTTAAGGATGACGGCCCGAGTTTAAAATTTAGCGACTTGTTATTTTTTATATAGTTCGAATTAATATTTATCCTGAATAATTTAGCTGATAAATCTTTGTATGTCTCCTCAATATATTTAAGTGTATCACCATCGTTAAATTCAACCGTTTTTATCACATTATTTAAAAATTTCTCACCTTGAACATTATAAATGTTGCCACTAATATATTCTTTGAAGAAATTAGGCCACCAACTTGATTCGGGTGTATTATAGCTGTAATTAAGTGTATCAATAATAACTTCAAGTGCATTTGGATTTGTCTCTAATCCATTAAAAAGTTTTCCGACGATGTTATTTCCATATACTTTGGTTAGATGCTTAATTAACGCTGACATCCCAATTCCATGTGATTCCAGAAAAGATGGTGATGTTTCTAAAAATGATTGTATCCCATTAAAGGGTATTTTATAATGAAGATTAAAATCGAGGGGTGATATAAAATTATCAGAAGAATATAATTCTTCCGACCAAGCTGCTATTGCGTGGTGCAACCAGAATTGATTTGTTGATTCGTAATTGCCAGTATATTGAGTTAATGGAAATAGAAAATAAATATAATGATATAGATCGCGAAGTAAATAATCCAGATCTGATTGATTAACTTTTCTATCATCAATATGCAAATCAAATTCTAATTTAAGGTTTGTTATATTTTCATTTTTTATATATGGTAAGTAATAAATACAATATCTGTGAGGTCTTACATTATTAGATTTTAGTGAATCATAAGTATAAATTTCAATTTCACTGCTGATTGAATGTTGTTTATATTTATTCCAAAATTCAATTTTATCCAACTTTAGAATATCACAAAAATCATTAAATGCTTTTTCAGCACTTTCCACAATTGGATAACTTAGTGAAATATATTTTAGATTAGTACTAATAAATGAGAAATGTTCAGAATCCTCCCCCGCACCATACCCGGCCAGTCCTAAAAATAATTTCCCTTTAAGTGGTAAAAAATCAGAACTTTTTAATAATGATTGGGCAGTACCATTATTTGAAGCAGGTAATGTAGCAATTATAAATCCGGAAGAATCCTCCGCCCCATAAATATTAAAACTAATCCCATCATTACCAGTAGTCGGATCAATTGATTTATAACCTACACCAATAAAAACTGAATCTTCAGATTCACAAATACATTTCATTCTAACATTCAAAGGTTTTGAACATAGATTTGGAAATCCATCAATACGATAAACCTTTGTAATAGCAGTTGAAAATGATTCATACAAATTTGGACTTAATGCAAGATTAAGAGTAGCATTCTCCGAAAATGCACCTTCAGGAATCGTTAAAGAAAATCCTTCTGTTTCTAATTTTCCACCTTCGAGACCGATAGTTACCGATTGTAATATACTTGGTACCATTAAGTTTACGGTTGTATCCTTAGAACATGTTAAGTACCTGAATTCTGTTTCTAAGATATTACTACCGGAAACCCTTAGCGTAAAATTAAAAATGTTATTAATATTAGAAGTTTTCGGAAAGTTAGATTTTAATATTCTTTTATTGCTAACAGTTAAAACACTAGAACCGCCATCAAGCAAGACCATTTTATGAACCTTAAACATATCCTTTGTTTTTAACCGGCAAAGGTAAATTCCGGCAGCTACGTGTGAGTTCCGGTTATTACTTCCATCCCAGATTATTTGACCACTCCCCGCTTCATGAAAGGCGTTATAAAGTGCACGCACTTCCCGGCCAAGAATATCGTAGATTGTTATCTCTATATTATCAGCCTTTGGTAATTCAAAATAAATTACGGTTGTTGGATTAAAGGGATTTGGATAATTACTTAGTACAATATAATTCCGGGGCACTTGGGATATACTTGTTTTTATCCCTGTTATAGTGGATATTTTGAAATACCCTTGTTCATTAGTATTTGCAGAATATACATTTGTTGAATCGTCTTCATCAATAATTTCTACTAATGCGTTGCTAACCGGATTTAAATCTGCATCCGTAACAGTGCCGTCAATTGTAATTTGTGCAAGACTATTTCGGCAAAGAAAAATCAATAATAAAATGATTAAATATTTTATTACTTTCATTTTTACCCTCCAAGCCAAATGTTCTTACTATTTATTCCCCTAAAAGAGTATTCCTTTTAAAGAAGAAATTTATTTTCATATATCATATATATTATCCATAAAAACCTTATTAGTTCTTTACTTACTTAAGGACTTAATACTTTCTTGAATTAAAGCAATATTTCAAAACTTAGAGAGTACTATCTCTAAATAACCGTTCTCATCACAAAAATAATTTGTAATTCTAAATATCGTATTTTTTTAAAAAAATATTCATCTAACGAAGAAGTATCATTTTTCTGACTTTTCTGAAATCTCCTGATCTTAATTCATAGAAATATACACCGCTGCTTAAATTGGTAGCGTCGAATTCAACCTCATAATTTCCAGGTTTTTGGTATTCATCAACCAAAGTTGAAATTACTTCTCCAAGAATGTCATATATAACAAGTCTAACCATTTTATTTATCCTATCAGATGGAATCGAGTATTTTATCTTCGTTATTGGATTAAATGGATTAGGGTAATTTTGTTTTAGTTCAAATCTCTCCGGTAATAAATTATCAGTGTAATTGTCAATATCAGTAATTATAGTAAATACCTTTAAGTCATATTCACCGTTTGGAGCCGTTCTGAAATATGCATATTTTTCATTGATGGGACTTCTACTCCCAACATTATCAATCGCGCTCACAACAATTCGATAAGTACTAGGATTGGGTAAATCTGATTGTCCGACAAAACTTTTTGTAGGTAAAGTAACAGACAACAGAGAATTTATTCCTCTGCCTGTTGCATCATCATTAGCCCCAATTAAGAAGTCTTCCGGGTCATATAACTCTACAATTGGGTTTAAATTTTTATCTTTTGCAGTAACAGCAATATTTACTAATTGACCGGGTTGAGCTTGAAATAGATATGAATCTCTTTGCCTTATGTTTACTATATGACCTTCTTTCTGAGGAGATGTTGAATTTTCATCAGAATTACTCAATGTAATTTCTATTTGATCATATTTCCCAGCAGTCTCATAACGCACATAAAAAGATCCAACAGATGCTTGCCTCGGTATTACATCATATCCACGTCCTAAAAATCTATAGAAACCTTCTTGATTTAACTCCATATTAATTAAAGCAGCATCACTTAGAACAGTAGAGACATCATCTCCAAAACCACTTTCGTTCTTTGCCATAAAAGCTCCATCTGGAGCAATCAGTTCAAGAAACGGATCGATCGGTGTTTCTGGAGCTTTTGAACGCCTCATAGTAATAGTAGCGTTGCTGACTTTAGAGACAGCTCCAAGATTTTCTCTTACTTCATCAGCAAAAACATTTAATGCTTTTATTGCGTCTACCATAACGGAGGATGCAGTGTTTATTCTTACATAGCGAGCCGATGTTAAACCGGATGAAGCGAGTTCAAAATCATTATTACCCGATACGGTCGATCTAATAGGAATGAAGGCATCTTGGAAAGGAGTATTGCTCACGGCCACATTATAATCACCTTCTGCATATATTCGGAAATCACTTTCTTCACCATTAACTATTTCTTGCCCAGAACCCATGTCGAGAATAATAGTATAAACATCACCAGTATTATTTGTAAAAGGTAAAGAAGTACTAATTTGATCTCTAATACCTAGTACAGCAGCTACACCTAATTGAAGGGGTATATCTAACGATGTAGGAATAGGCACTTGTGTAAAATCAATAATGGTTCCCCTTGGAGGAGCAACAATTTGTGGAGTAGTAGCAGTTGGAGTAGTAATATCAATTATAGGATTTGGATCTATAGCCCTAATTGGGGCAGAGCCTTGTGGAAATCCCAAATCTGTAGTTGGTATTAGGACCGCAACTGCATTTTGAGACACCTCAGCTATATTGGTAAACTTAAATAAAGCAGTCTGTGCAGCTTTATTATCTAAATGTAATACATCTTCACCCAATAAAAGTTGTGGTCTTGGTGCCGGATGATTAACTAAAATATCTTGTCGGGTTGCTCGTTCGATTTCATAATATGGATCTTCTCCAGCGGGAAATATTCTTTTTCTTGGATCTCCAACATTACCAGCCAAATGAATTTGGAAAGGAGAAGGAAAAGGGCCGGGGGAGTTTGACTCGCACCAGACTCTTACTAAATAATATCCTTGCTTTAGTACATCAAATTGTATCCCGGCATTACCTATTCCAGTATTATGAATGGTAAAGGGAGGAATAGGGATAAAGTCCGGATCGGTTACCGATAGGTTGAGATATAGAGGTGCAAAACCGAAACTTGTATTAGTAACTCTTAATCCAACTCTACTATCGGTTCTTTCTCCCAAGAACTGAAAGTATGCAGTATCATTAACACTATTTAGTAAATACTGAGGGAGTATTTGCTGAGTAGCTGGAGGCAATAAAAGAGGAAATACGGGTGGTCCTCCTATTACTACCTTATCATATATGAGATTAACAAATCCACTGCTTATTTTACATATAAAAGCATCTGCAACTCCGTTTAATGTTGATTGATATGCTTCTTTTATAGGGAAATCTGATGACATAGTCCACCCAGAGATATAAGCATTACCATTTATATCCGTTGTTAAACCAGTTGGTAGTTCAGTACCACTTCCACCAAAGAATGTAGAAAATACTAGTGATTCCGAGCCTGATTTAGAAAGGTCAAAATGTGATAAGAACAAATCTGAATACTCCCCTAAAAATTCTGATTCAAATGCATCCTTGATTGGGAAATCGGGTGAATATGTTGACCCTAAAATAAATACTTTGTTCTCGGCTGGAACCGAAATTGCTTGTGGCCATTCGACATCACTGCCACCTAAAAAGCTTGAATAAAGTATTGAAGTCCCAGTAGAGTTAATTTTTTGTAAAAACACATCTTGTCCACCACTAAATGCAGACTGAAAAGCGTTTGCCGTTGTAGGGATATCATCGCTCCATGTGGCACCTATAATGTATATATTATTCTTAGAATCCAGCGCTAGGTCGAAACCATATCCCTCACCACAAAATGAAAATGAATCAACTATGCTTGAACCAGTTGAATTTAGAATAATAATGTTTGGGGTATACTCATCACATGTGCTATTGTCAAAAGAACGCATTAAATACGCTTTGCCAGTTGCATCCACGCTAATTTGGCTTTCAACATAACCCTCTCCATGGATGAGAGTAGAATAAATGAAATTGCCTTGGGGATTTAAGGCTGAGACAAAATATCCCCAAGATTCTAAAAAACCAAAAGTTGTTTTGTAGGCCCCGCTTGTTAATGGAAAAATGGTTTTATACTCAGCGTCAAGGTATCGGCCGTCTGTATTCCCGGTTACATATGCATTCCCATCAGCAGAAACATATAAATCATTACTTTCATCTTTATCCCAACTTCCCAAATAGGTAGAATACACGATGTCATTGCCCATAGGATTTATTCTAGTTACAAAAACATCACCATCATTACTTGAATCAGCAAGAGAGGATTGTACTGCAGAACGTACTGGAAAATTTTTAGAAAATGTTTGTCCCGTAACAACAGCATATCCTTCAGCATCAACTCCAATGGCACCTGCTACATCCTTCAGTGAGCCGCCTAAATATGTTGAGTATATTAGATTTTTTCCAGTCGGATCAAATTTAGTAATAAATACATCTGTGAGTAACGTATCATTCGCTAAATTTGGCTGGAATGGATTTTTCGTTGGAAAGTCTAAAGATCTTGTTGAGCCGGCAACATAAATGTTTCCTTGAGAATCCACGGTAATTCCTGAACTAGAACTACTTGTACTACCACCTAGGTAAGTAGAATATACAAGTACTGGATCAATTATTAAAGGAATTCCGGTATCATAGTCATCGATCTTAAAACTTACTATGGATTCATCATCTAATTTATATTCACCATCAATAATATTTCTTATATTATTGTGCTCTTGATATATAATTGGAGATTTAAATGTTACATCTCCTCCATCAGCCTTTAAAATAAGATTACCTTTAGTGTCAATACTGATTTCATTTGTTCCCTGAAAACCCAACCTTATTGAACTAGGATCAATTCCTGGTGCTACAATAAAATCAAACTCTAGGCTATGCTTGTTGCCATAATAAACTAAGTTAATTCCGGTATAGATATCTTCGCATAATACCTTCGAATAATTTGGAACATCTATTGTCCAGTTCTTTTCATCTGCTCCTAAAAAATAATTGGTTGTTCCTTGTTCTTTCCCCATTCCATGAATTTTAGAATTAGGATTACTCCCTAATATCTTAAAATCAATTTTTTTGTTCTTATTCTTTCCTTTACTGTTTAGCAACATTAAAGTAACTTCGCATTGAGATAATAAAAGAGTGTAGTCGTTAGTGCGAGAAATAAAGTTTGCATAATTATCACTTTGCCCATGATTAGGCTCGAAATAAATTGGAAGTCTACTATAATCACTTATTGAAAAAAGGTTGGTGGAAATATTTTTGTCCTCTGAGGAAGTAACTATAGGGTACTCATTTAAAACTGAAAATATAGCAATTGTTATAAGAAGAAAGATTAAAAAAAATGATGAAGTATTGCTAAAAATTTGATTAAGGATTCTCATTTTATCCTCACTGTTAGTGATAAATAAAAAGAACGAACCTTGAAAGAGACAAAGAAGAAATGGACTGTACTTACACCCCACTCGTGCATAGCACTTTCGCCCAACGATGTTAGCTTTACCTCAATATCTTTAGTCAATGCACCCGGGGCGGAATAATTAGAGAAATGCCGTCTTCAGTTGTAACAGTTCCTCCATTTTCTGCGGATATGGTTTCTGATGCTGTTATTTGTTCCGGAGCGGTTGGTTCTTTTTCTTTACATGAAAAGAAAAGTGTTGAAATAATAACAAGAAATGAAATAATTGATTTAGTTTTAGCTTTATTTACTAAAATTATTGAAAGAATCTTTTTCATATAGAACCCCATCTATATTTATTAGATTTTTGTTAGACAATTTTAGCAATGAAGAATTTTCAAAGAAGAATCTAAAACCCCTGAGAGAAATTAAACAGATATGTTATAGAGAAATTATAATACAGAATGTCAGAATATTTCTCACAGGGAGAATATAATAGCACAATCTGTATGAATAAAAATACCACTATATGAAATTAGTTTCAAGACTTTGATAATTTTAAATAATTTTAAGGCTTTTTTTCATATTGTCAGAGCGAAAGAGCTCAAAATACCTTCTCATTAAAATATTGAGACTTTTTACTTCGTTTAAAATGTCTATTTTGCAAAACTTCAGTTAATTACTCTATTTTAATAATTGCCAGATATCGATTTTTTTTAAAATATCTAAATGAAATAGCATGCTTTTCCCATATTTTGAAAGGCTGAATTTGCCCGGATTAAAGCGATAAGCGAAAGCTCTCCATAAGTGTCTTGACAGAAGAACTACAGCTTTAGTATACAAGGAAGTTGTTGATTATGTTTTAGTAAAAGGTTTAAAGCGAGGATTTTTTGAAGATTTTTAAAATTTTATGTCTTGATTAAGAATTTACAATCTCGATAAAAAATTCTTTAATAAATTCAAGTTGAACACCTATTTAGTAAACCGTTGAAACGGTTGTAAATATTGACATTTTCTCATTAACTTTGGGATTAATCCCGAAGTTAATGAGATCCCAAAAACTTAAGTGTTAACTGTTTTAACAGTTTTTTCCTTTGGGCTATCAACTTGAGTAATAAATAAAAGTTTTTAGACTATATTTATAATCAAAACAATAATATAAATTAATATTTCAAATAAAATTAAAATGATATATGGCTGTAAAAGAAATATTATTGCTCGGC
>CAYUVK010000004.1:0-90830 GCA_964448105.1 uncultured Ignavibacteriaceae bacterium | reverse complement strand
AAAAACATGCGAAAGATTTAAATTTATAAGAAATTTGAAATAGGAGCTGTTTAAATAATATTGATTTCTTAGTTCAATTGACATTGGCGGTACTTCGGCCGGCAGGGAAGTGAAGAACTGATGCAAGTATCGTTGCAATTCAGAGAGTGAAGACATTTTTTCCTTGTTAAGATATTCAAACTGGAAGATTAATGAAGCAATCTGATTGTGGATCGGCTTTAGACTCTGCAGGAACTCTTCGAATAAATCCACATACATAAAGTAAGGATTTTTTCATAAAGGTTCAGATTTATTCTTGCTGTAATGATGAGTCAGGGTGATTGAGTTAGGAACTTTAATTGTGAAATTAAAATCTTCCGGGACTGATGATTTATATTCTTCTACTGTTTTGGGTTCTGGCAATTTTACAATATCAAATAAAGACCGAAACCATTGAGGGACTTCTACTGTTTAATGCGTAGACGCTATCGGCTTAAGGTTTAAACAATAAACGGTTAAAACTTTAAGAAAAAATATGGGAGCGCCTCTGCTTAAAATATTGTAAATTAGGCATTGGGGAGTTAGGATGGGGAATTCCTAAATATGCCTATTCCAAGCACAATATAAAACGACCGGGCACTCCCAAATAAATTAGATATAAAATTTTTATTTACGATGAAGACTAAAATTTTTTGAGCATAACCCTCGAAAAGCTGCTCATTCCCTCAAAATTTTTAAATTAATACTTAAGATTATATATATATGAATTAAAAAGCAATATTAAATTAAAAAATAATAATTAAGATTACTCAATTGCATGAAATAATCTGGAATTTTTTTAAGTTAATAGAATATTCAAATAGTAAAATGTTACATATCTCATAATTAATGTTACAAATGAGGTGGATGCATCCGCTTTTATTTACTATTTTTATAAAAAATCCAATTCACTAAATAATTACAGGAGAGATGACATTTTTCGTAGATTAATTACAAACTATTTATAATAAATTCTTTGTGCGAATTTTGTCAAAATAAAAATCAGGGAAGGTGTTTTAAATTCTACTTCATTTAGCTGCATTTTATAAAATAGGAGAGAAATATGAATAAAACAGTTATAGTAATGCTTGGCATCGTCATAATCATTCTTATTGTGTTATTAATATTTGGAGGAAATAATTTTTCGGAAATAAAAGCGAAAGTTACCTTAGTAGAAAATAGTGTTTCCTCAGCCCAGGACAGCATAAAAGAAACAATCAAGAATATCAATAAAGTGAAAGATGCTATTATCGATGCAAAAACAACAATTGATATGGTAAACCTCGATTTAAGTAAAATGAATAAAAAGTTAAAACAAGAGTTTATCAAAATAAAATCCAGTTTTAATGAACTAGAAGAAAAAAGAAAATCATTGGATGATGCTATCGCAAATATTAAGAAAAGGATCCCCGGAAAACCAAAAGAATTAAAAGAACCGAAATATCAAAACCTGGGAGTTGAAAGATGAAGATTTACAAAATATTAGTTTTAAATCTGTTCCTTTTTGTAGTAATTAATTATATAATTTTTGCACAACCGGCTGTAACAACATCTGCTGGGGAAATAATATTTAACGATAACATACTGAACGGGGAATTCAACAGAGTATATTTATTGCAGTCAGGTAAACATGTTATCGTAAAAAATCTGTGTTCTTCCGAAGAAATAGCAATTGGATTAAAAAATTATCTTGATATATCAAATAAACTAGCAATAGTATATCAAAGAAGAGACAGCATCTCTTTAAGAATTATTAATGAATATGAAAAAATTGATAAAACAATTGACAATATATCATTGAACTTAAGAATGGTCTCGGATAGTTTAAATAAAGTTTCGGAACTTAATCTACAACCCTCCATAAATTCGTTGAATGATTCAAACAGTAAATTGGAGAGCTCAAATAAAAAGCTTGGCAGTGCAGTAGAGAGGTTAGATGAAATAAATTCTGATTTGAGTAAGATACATTTAAAGAATATCTGGGAAAATACAGGTTATGCATTAGTAGGAGTGCTGATTGGTATTTTGATTGGAGGAGCAGTTTTTTAATAATAAATTGTTCTGTATTTATGTTGAAAATCATTAATATCAACAATTATCAGTTGTGGTAAGTATTCTGAAGAGAAATCATTAAATCGATCTGAGCTTGTATAAATTAATTGGAGCTAAACTTGGTGCCGAAGTAATTCCATTAACTAAATAAATCGGCTAAAAAGGCATATTCTTGTTGATATGCCACGGAATTGTCCAAAATCTTGTTACATGAATAAGAGTAAATGATTTTAAAGATTTTTGTTGCCTTTGAAAATTAATAATTTTAGTTTAACCACTACCATAATTGAAGGTATGGAGAAAATGGGGCAATTTCTCTTCCTTCTCTGCCATTCTATTTATCCCTACCTGGATTGTTGAGTAAAATTTAAAATGAAGTTTCTTATTGTGGGAGTGACTTAGCAAAGCTTTGAAATTTTATTAAAGAATTTATTTTGGACTATAGCTTAGTTGTAAATCTGTTATATCTTCTTTGCATATATCATTTATATGAGTTGCATATGAAAAATTATTTTTGAAGAAGTTAATTATTTATCTGTTCATCAATTATTAAAAGGAGGAAAAATGAATTCAAATGAAAATAATTACAAACTTTTCAATAATACGGAACAGAAAAAAACTAATCGGAGAACATTTATTACACAAACTGTTGGCTGCACTGCCGGTTTAACATTATTAGCATTTCCAGCAATAATAACTGAAGTATTAGCTGCTAAGGGAGATAAAAAAAAAGAAGAAATATATAAGGAATTGGAAGAAAAGGTAGAGAAATACTTACCCATGTACGGAAGTTGTGCTCAAGCCAGTTTTTGTGCACTAAATGATCAATTTGAATTAAAAGCAGATGAAACAGTCCGTGGTTTAAAGCCATTCACCGGAGGGATAGCACTTAAAGGAGAAACCTGTGGTGCTGTTTCGGGATCTCTGCTAGCTTTAGGATTATTTTTCGAGCCCGTAAACCAAAAAGAAAATGAAAAAGCCGGTTCTTCAATTAAATATGCCGGGTTGTTTTTTGATAGATTTAAAGAAGAATTTGGTTCAACAAGATGTTGGGGAGTACAGGAGCATCAATATGGCAGGTATTATGATTTCCTTGATCCGGAGGAACAAAAATTATTTATGGAAGCAGCAAAAAACGGAAAATGTATGGAGGTAGTAAAAAAAGCTGTCTTGAAGACTTGCGATATTATTTTAGAAAATTCTTAAATCTCAAATTCTTTAAAAATATTTAATCTTAGTTATAAATGAAAAAATATATTCTCTTTCCGATAATGTTTTTACTAATTCAAAGCTACGGACAGCAGCAGAAATATTCTGATTATTCCATTTCGATGGTCGATATTAAAAACGTCGAATTAACCGACAGCTTTTGGTTGCCTAAAATAAAGACAGTTCAAAATACTACAATACATTTTGGACTTGAAAAATGTGTTAAGGAAGGACGTTTGGATAACTTCTTGATAGCAGGGAAGAAAAAACAAGGGAAAGTTCATGGAAAGATGCCTTTTGACGATACGGACATTTATAAAATAATTGAAGGCGCATCATATTCCCTAATCAGTGCACCCAATAAAGCCCTCGAAGCTTATCTCGATTCAATTATAACAATAATAAAAATAGGTCAGGAACCTGATGGTTACATTACTACCTGGTTTACTATAGATCCTGATAATCCTCCGGCAAACTGGGTAAAAAAAACAGGGAAGCGATGGACAGGTATAGAAAGCAGTCATGAACTATATAACAGCGGTCATTTATTTCACGCAGCAGTTGCGCATTATATAGCTACTGGCAAACGCAATTTTTTAGATATTGCTCTAAAGAATGCCGATTTACTTGTAAAAAGTTTTGGACCCGGTAAGCTTACTCTCCCGCCGGGGCATCAGATAGTTGAATCCGGTTTGGTTAAATTATATCGTATCACCAAGAATGAAAAATACTTAAAACTGGCTAAATATTTTTTGGATATCAGGGGGGATTCAACGACACATAAGCTTTATGGTGAATATAGCCAAGAGTACAAACCTGTTACCCAGCAGGCAGAAATTGTAGGGCATGCAGTTCGTGCTGTTTACATGTATGCAGGTATGACGGATGTGGGGGCTATATTTAATGATTCAACATATCTCCATGCCGTTAAAATTATTTGGAATAATATGGTGAATCGTAAAATGTACATTACAGGAGGATTGGGTGCAAAACATGAAGGTGAATCTCTCGGTAAGGATTATGAATTGCCTAATCTATCTGCGTACGCTGAAACCTGTGCATCAATAGGAGATGTACTTTGGAACATTCGCTTGTTTACACTTTCAGGGGAGTCCAAGTATTTTGATATTATTGAAAGAACATTATATAACGGATTGATCGCTGGAATATCACTCGATGGTAAAAAATTCTTTTATGTGAATCCATTGGAAGCTGACGGTAAATATGCTTTTAACCAGGGTTCAAAAACTCGTCAACCCTGGTTTGATTGTTCATGCTGTCCTACTAACCTTATTCGTTTTATTCCTTCACTGCCGGGAATCATCTATGCAACGCAGTCAGATACACTATATATCAATCTTTATGCTTCTAACAAAGCAAAAGTGAATATAAACAACTCATTACTGAATATTGAACAGCAGACAGATTATCCCTGGAAGGGTAAAGTTGCGCTGTCTATTCATACTGAAAATCCGGCTTCATTTACAATAAAATTCCGTATCCCCGGCTGGGTGAAAGATAAAGTTATGCCTGGAGATTTATACCGCTTCATCAATCATACTAACAAGCGAGTTAATTTAAAAGTTAACGGAAAAGATGTGGATTATTACAGCAGTAAAGGATATGCATGCATTAATCATGTTTGGAATGATAATGATGTTATTGAATTAAACTTACCGATGGAAATCCGGCATATTGAAGCCAATAAAATGGTAAACGATGATCGTAATATGGCGGCACTTGAATATGGCCCATTAGTTTATTGCATTGAAGGATTGGATAATAATCATAATATAAATAAACTTACTTTACCGGATGATGCGAATTTAAAAATAGTAAGAAATGATAATCTGTTGGGTGGTATAAATGAAATTGTTGGAAATGTTCCTGTATATAATGGTAAAGGTAAAATGAAGATTACTGCAATTCCGTATTATGCCTGGTCGAATCGTGGTGAAGGAACAATGAAAGTGTGGTTGCCAAGAAAATAAGCTTCAATAAAATATCAATAAGATATTAAATAATTAAAATTTTATTTGGAACTTACAAAACTTAAGAAACCGTCTGTTTTCGGACGGTTTTTTATTTTTAAAGTTAACAATTTATATAATTTATACGCACTTTAAGTAATACCAGATAACATTCCATTATTATATATCAGCATTAATTCTTTTATATTATATTGAAAAATCCATTACCCACAAAATGGATACAGTAAATTTTATGTTTTTGATTTTGCATCCCTTTCTAACTATGTTTTTTTGAATTAATATGGATATATTTTTGAAATAACAGGAAATCAACCGGGGATTTAAGAGGAGGAGAAAAGCAATTCTAAGTTAAAATTTAATAAAAAGATAAGAGATATTGAACTGTAGAATACAGTCTTATAGTAAAATATAGATAAACGGAATATAAATGAGAACCAATAAAATAAGTGATGAAGAGAGAAAAAAAGCTTTCAAATCGATTAAGAAGCCTGAAGTAATTGAAAAACAGAAATTAAGTGTCCGTTATCATGTAGAGGATTTCGATGTAAATGATAGACCACGTCGTTTTCTGGAAGCTTTTGCTGCAATTCTAAAACATTCAAATTACAGGATGGCCCTCGACCATTATTCTCGAGTAGTTTCTCGATGTTCTCTCTGTGCAACTACATGTCAAATTTACCAGGCAACCGGGGATCCTGAAGACATTCCGTGCCGTCGTTCCGAATTATTATTAAACATATATCGTCGTCATTTTACTTTGGGAGGATTATTAAAAGGAAGAATTACAGGGAGTGATTATATAACGGATGAGAGAATCCAGGAAATGGCAGATAGCTTTTGGAACTGTACCGCGTGCAGACGATGTGTCCTTGAATGCCCTATGGGAGTTGATCATGGATTAATTACACATCTTGGCCGTTATATTTTAAGTGAAATTGGAATGGCGCCGCGTGCTCTCGTTGTAAGTACTAGGGAACAACTGGAAGGTACTTCAAGGAATACATCTGCCGTACCTGTACCTGCGTTAAAAGATACTCTAGAATTTCTTGAAGATGATATGTTTGAGGAGAAAAACGTAAAAATAAAATTTCCATTGGATGTTGAAAATAGTGATTATGTATTCTTTCCGGCAGTAAGTGATTTTCTAATGGAAGCTGAAACTTTGATGGGTATTGCGGCAGTATTTACGGCTACAGGGGATTCATGGACAATTGGTACCGGTTACTTTGATGGAATTAATTATGGCCTTTTTTATAGTGATAGAATTTTAGAGAGAGTCATAAAAAATGTTGACGGTGAAACTAAAAGGTTAAAAGGGGA
Organism: uncultured Ignavibacteriaceae bacterium; assembly: GCA_964448105.1. Lineage (GTDB taxonomy): Bacteria > Bacteroidota > Ignavibacteria > Ignavibacteriales > Ignavibacteriaceae > CAVQBP01. The sequence goes on along the minus strand of CAYUVK010000004.1, from coordinate 84,240 downwards.
AAAAGTTCTTATAGGAGAATGCGGCCACGCCTCCAGAACGGCAAAAAGTTTTATGCCTGTGTTCTGCGGAGGGGAAAAAGCTTTGCCGGTTGTAAGCATCCTTGAATATACTCATAAAGCCTGGAAAGAAGGCAGGATTAAGCTTGATTCTAATATAGTTAAGGAAAAGGTAGCATACCACGACCCGTGTAATTTTGCCAGAAACAGATGGGTGGTCAACCAGCCACGTGAAGTACTAAAATCATTTTGTAATAATTATGTTGAAATGACTCCTTCCGGCGAAAACAATATATGTTGCGGAGGAGGTGGGGGAACTGTATCCATTGATGAAATCAGACCTTATAGAACAACGATTGGTGGTAAATTAAAAGCAGAGCAAATTAAAAAGTCCGGTTGTGAAATTTTGGTTGCTCCATGTGCCAATTGTAAGAAACAATTAAGAGAATTAGTTGAAGATCAGGGAATAAACTGTCAGGTTGTCGGATTGCACGATTTGATTTATAAAGCTATCATCTTTGATGATTCATTAGTAGTAAAAAAGGAAGAATTATCTTTGGATAAAAAAAATGAAACCGGTGAAGAGGAGGTTTGATTATGCAATCCCTGCTTGATTTCGCAAGGGGTCCGTTATTTCGACTTTGCTTTGCAATAATGCTGCTAGGTTTAGCAAGGATTCTCTTCCTCGATATTTGGGCTGCTTACAAAGCTTACAAAAAGACTGCCGATAGAAAAATGCCCTGGAAATTAGTCTTAAGCCGTTCATGGGAATGGATTTTTCCTGTGAAGAGATTATCCAACAATTTCCAGGTTTATTCTGTTTTATCAATTCTCTTTCATATTGGTTTAATTTTAGTCCCAGTATTTTTATTTGCTCATATTCAACTTTGGAAAGAATCGGTAGGTATTTCTTGGCCATCCCTTCCATATAGCTGGGCTTTCTGGCTTACAATCAGCACAATTATTTTCTCTGTTTCATTATTTATGGGCAGACTTGTTATTAAGCAGGCAAGAGCATTAAGCAGAAAACAGGATTATCTCTGGCTGATTTTATTGCTCATCCCTTTTATTACCGGTTTTGTCTGTGCCAACTTAAATATTAGTCCTCAAAGCTATCAGTTTTTCATGCTTGTTCATATTTTATCAGGTGAATTGATATTCATACTGATACCATTTTCGAAGATAGCCCATTGTGTACTTGCACCTTTGTCTCAGGTAGTTTCGGCCTTAGCCTGGAAATTTCCGCCTGAAACGGATGATGATATTTGTACAACCTTAAATAAAAAAGGAGCACCGGTTTGAGCAAAGGAATTTTAACAGATATAACAAAATGCATCGGATGTCTTAAGTGTGTTTCTGCGTGTAAAGAGGTACATAATCTTAAAGAAGATGAACCAAGAATATGGCAGAAGAATGATGGTTTATCGGCAGATAATTGGACATCCATAATTCGCAAACCGGATAATCGTTATGTGCGAAAACAGTGCCGCCATTGTCTTGAACCAGCATGTGCTTCGGTTTGCCCTGTTGGTGCATTGCATAAAACCAAAATAGGTGCAGTAGTTTATGATAGCAGTAAATGCCTTGGATGCCGTTATTGTATGATGGCTTGTCCTTACGGAATACCACGTTATGAATGGGACAGAACAGTCCCTTATGTACAAAAGTGTATCCTTTGTTATGATAGAATTGAAAGAGGTGAACAACCTGCTTGTACAAGTGTGTGTCCGCAGCAAGCAACGATTTTCGGTGAAAGATCTGAATTATTAAAAATTGCACATAATAGAATTAAAGAAAACCCGGGTAAGTATATAAATAAAGTCTGGGGCGAGCATGAAGTAGGCGGAACTTCTGTTTTATATTTATCAGATATCGATCTCGGCTTCCTCTCATACCCTGTAAATCTTGGGGATAAACCACTTCCCGAGAAAACTGCAACCGCAATGGAGTCCGTACCTTTTGCATTTGTTGGTATGGGTGGAGTAATGCTTGGGCTTAATTGGATAATTCGCCGCCGTATGGAATTTAGTAAAGAGCAAAACAAGAAAAAGGGATCTGCAGATGAATAGAGTGCGTAACACAAAGCTTATCTTATGGTTAATAACAGGTTTTGCAGCTGCAATAGCACTAAATCGATTTATATTCGGTTTGGGTGTTACAACAAACTTAAATGATAGAACTCCCTGGGGGCTTTGGATCGGTTTTGATGTTATGGGCGGAGTTGCATTAGCTGCAGGCGGTTTTGTAATTACAGCTATCTTTTATATTATGAAGCGGGAAGAATTTCATCCGCTTGTTAAACCTGCAGTACTAACCGCATTTCTAGGATATCTCGCAGTCATTTTTGGTTTACTCGTTGATCTTGGATTACCATGGAATATATGGCATATGATAATTTATTGGAATCCTCATTCCCCGTTATTTGAGGTTGGCTGGTGTGTTATGCTTTATACGGCAGTATTACTGCTTGAGTTTAGTCCCGTTCCCCTAGAAGAATTCAGTCGGTATGCGAAGATTAGAAATTTCCTTATGAAATTCCGGTTTGTTTTTGTCCTTTTAGGGATAATGCTGTCAACCCTGCATCAATCATCACTTGGCAGTTTGTTTTTAATCATGCCCTTTAAACTATTTCCTCTCTGGTATTCAAATATTTTACCTGTTCAATTTTTTATTTCTGCGGTTGCGTTAGGTCTGATGATGGTTGCATTTGAAAGTTTGGTATCACATTGGCTTTATAAACGTAAACCGGAAACAAACCTTGTTGCTAAACTATGTAAAGCAGTTGTATGGGTTCTTGCTGTTTACTTTATTGTAAAGATAGCAGATATTCTTGTCACAGGTAAATTTGCTCTAATTTTTAACGGAAGCTGGCAGAGTAATCTTTTTATAATAGAGGTTTTAATATCAACAGTAATTCCAGCTTCATTATTTGCTATTCCTAAATTTGTTCATAGCAGTAGAGCGCAATGGACCGGTTCTTCTATGGTAATATTAGGGGTAGTATTAAATCGAATTGATGTTGGCGGGTTAGCAATGCTTGGCACTACCGGTGATTCATATACTCCGTTGTGGACAGAAATCTTTGTTAGTCTTGGAATTATATCAGCAGCATCATTGGTCTTTTTGTTTGCAATCGAGAACTATCATGTTTGGGATATTCAGCCAAAAGAACCGGAATCTTTGCCGCATACGCCACCGGAATTTGATTATTCTTCAAGGGCTTGGCTTGGAACCCCGGATGTTTCCGGATTAACAATGTATTCTCTTGTTTTCATTATTAGTTTTGCCGTTGGAATGTTTTTAATGCCAGGTGAACATTTGCATAGTAAAGGGATTGATAATGTTAAGGTCAATCGTGCTTCAGGTTTTGATACTTTGTATATTAATGGTAATGAAGATGACCAGCTTGTCAAGTTTCCGCATCAGGCTCATATCAATTGGATAAAGACTCATAATCTCTCAGTTATTAAAAAAGATGTTTTCGATAATTTATCAACTGTAAATAATGACAGTTGTGGAATGTGTCATCATTTAATCTTACCGGGTGAAAAGCTAAGCACCTGTTCGGAATGTCATTCGAACATGTATAGGCAGGTAGATTTTTTCAGGCATGATTGGCACAAAACAAGTACAAGAGCAAACCTTAAATGCGATGATTGCCATAAAGCCGGAGTTTATCGGAGTGCTCAGTCTGCAAAGAATTGCTCTGATTGTCATAAGACTTATAAATTTACTGCAAATGAAAACGGTTTTGTTAAAGATTACTATATACTTTCCTATACAGATGCTTTACACAGGTTATGTGTATCCTGTCATACAATCGAATCAAAGAATCTTAAAGATAAACCCAACCTTGCACAATGTTCGACATGTCATAAAACAGTGTTGCCGGAAAATTTAACCGCAGGTCTTAACTGGAAAATTAACCTGCCGCATTTTAATAATGTAATACTGCCGGATGTTAAACCGGAGAGGGCTGCAAAATAGCTAAAGTTTAATATAATATTCTTTAATAGTTGTATTAAAATAAAAGTGTTTTAATTTTACCTTGGGTTAATTGTATTTGCTTTTCTATTTTAGTACGAATGCAAGAAAATAAAAATCATTGGTACGACGGATTATTTTATGATAAAATAATCGCTCCCAACCAGGATAGGGCTTTTCATATTATAAAGTCTTTTATAAAAGAGAATTCATCGATCCTTGATGTAGGTTGCGGTACCGGGCGTTTAGCATTTCAACTCGAAGACAAATGCGAGAAAATCGACGGTATTGATCTATCAAAAAGAAATATTGATTTAGCTAATAAAAATCTTACAAAAAATCCTTCTCCTAAAATATTTTTTTATCATGCTGATGTTCAGAATTTTTTTCAAACCAAAATAAATATTTATGATTATTCTGTTATATCTTATGTTATTCATGAAATAGATGAAAATAAAAGAGAAAATATTTTAAAGCTGCTTTCGGAAAAATCCCGTCAAGTTATTATTGTGGATTATCTTTATCCTCGTCCAAAATGTTTTTGGTCGGCCCTAAATGAAGCAGTTGAGTTTGCCGCCGGTCGAGATCATTACAAAAATTTTAGATCATTTATGGCAAATAATGGAATTATAGGACTCGTAAAAAAAACAAGATTGAAAATTGTAAAAGAAATTAAAAATAATCCATTGACAACTCATATTGTTATTCTAAGTAAATAACTCTGCTTAGCAGATACGGAGCTAAATTATTATGAACTCAAAAGCTGTACAAGATTATTACCCTGATGATCTTAGTTATTGTTATGGCTGCGGGCGGTTAAATGAACATGGCCATCAAATAAAAAGTTATTGGGAGCGTGATGAAACAATTGCACACTTTACTCCAAAGCCATATCATATTGCAATTCCGGGATATGTTTACGGCGGTTTAATTGCATCTCTCATTGATTGCCACGGAACAGGAACAGGTGCATTAGCTTCATACAGGAAAGAAGGAAGGGAACCGGGGACAGAACCACCATTTCGTTTTGTTACTGCATCACTCCAGGTTGATTATCTTCGCCCAACACCGCTTGGTGTGGAACTTGAAATAAGGGGAAGAGTTGTCGAACTGAAGGGACGAAAAGTCATTTCGGAAATTACAGTTTCTGCTAATGGCGAAATAACGGCCAAGGGAAAAGTTGTAGTTGTCCAAATGCCGGAGAATTTTATTAAAGAAAAGTCAAGGTGATGAAATTTAAACTGGAAAGTGATTTGAAAATTATATTTCAGCGAGAGACTTTCTTATTTTTTCATAGACATTGTCAATAACTTTTCAGCTTCAATTCCTTTGTAATAATTTTCATGGCAATTTGAACATTGATCGAGGTTGGGCTTATTTACCTGTGCTTTCTTTTCCTGATGACAACCAATGCATCGCTTATGCATCACTTCAAAATAACTACCAGCATATAAAAATTGTTTTGGCAAATTTGAAATATTGGTAACATTCATATCTTCTTTATGACATTCTATGCAGCCGACAGCGCTTTTTATATTTTTAGGTAAACCAGGTAAATGACAAATGACACATGTTTTATTTTCAGGATAAAGACCTGAAATTTGTCTCTTTGTAGCAACCCAAACTGTATGCATTTCATGGTTAAAAATGAGAGTTTTTTCAAACATTTTGTGATGACACCTGGAACACGGAGTAGATTTATCATTCGGCATAGACATGTGATGACATTCAATGCAAGATTTTTCTTTACCCAGAACTTCCTGATGTTTTAAATGAGGAAATTCAGTACTCATTCCCGGTTTGTTTGCATTGATAATTAGAATTGAGCGGGTAGTATTAAATCCTGATACCGGGACCACATTAATTTCTTTTTCGCTTTTATATTTAGGATACATAAGAACAAAGGCAAGGGGTATAACAAAAACTCCGATTATAGTTGCTCGCTGTAAACCGCTTTGAAGGGCAGTCTGCCAGACACGGGAGATGGAATCAAATGAAGCCTTAAAAATTCTCTTATTTATTTTATATACTTTCCATTGATCGTCAAATATTGAATAATTTTCTGCAACAAATAAAAACACAAGTGCTGCAGCAGAAATGACTCCGATACTTAATGCCCATTCTGTTAATGAAGGAAAATAAAGTGTACCCGCATCCCGGAAATAACCTATAATACCTACATCCAGGCGGTTTAAAGCAAGACCGAAAGATGCAGAAAATGCCGCAATACCCAATCCATATGGAGATCGCCGGCTTTTTTTAATAATTGCTAAAACAACCGGTAAAACAGCGGTAAGAAATAATTCAAGAAGATAAAGCCAGCTTTCCCATGTTCCGGCTGCCAAAGTGTTAAATAAGTTATGCCTGAAGAGATCATAAATTTTTAATAATAAATAAATTGCCAATAGTGAAGCTCCTATAATGCTTAATGAGCTCAGCATAGGCATATCTTTACCATATTCTTTAATTGTAGTATTCCCATTATTTTTACTTAATGAACAAATAAACGGGGCCCTGCCATTAACTAGATTTCCAAATATGGATACCGGATTATATAATTTTGCATATAAAATCTTAACCAGGATTAAAAACATTATACCGCAGCCAGCAGCAGAAATAAAAAAGTAAATTGGTAAAAACGATGAATACCACAACTTGTATAAACGGTATGGTGTAATTAAAAATAATGAACCAAGCGAAGAGTGATGAAGGGTAGAAAGAGATATTCCAATTATAACTATACCGATAGCGATTTTGTGAAAAAAACCGACTGTTTTTTTAAGGTTATACTTTTCAAGAATATTTGGCACCAGTTCGATTAATGTTACTGAAAAATAAAGCATTACACACCAAAATACTTCGAACAGGAAAGAATGTTCGTTCCACATAAGTAGCGGGTGCCAAAAACGGTAAGGCAGCCCGATATCAAACAGTAAAGCGAAACATGAGGAACCATATCCTAAAAAAGCCACTAGTATAGCCGGCTTAACAAGCGGTTTAAATTTTTCTATCTTTAATACATAAACTAAAAATCCGATTGTAAAACCACAGGTTGACAATGCCACTCCGGCAATCATATTTAAAACTTTCCACAATCCCCATGGCACGGCATCGGATAAATTGGTTGTTGCACCCAGACCAAACCACAACCGGAAAATTGCCGCAACTATTCCAAAGAATACAAAAAACCACAAAATATCTTTTAAAGTTCTCGCTTTATTAAACATTATTCTTTTCTTTTTTTATTTTATTTTTTGATTTGTTGCTTTCGGCAGCTAATTCATTCTTTCTCTTAATTATCCAATTTAATCCGATGAGAAATCCGCCAACTGTTAAACCAATGACAGGAGTTTTTTCAATCAGAGGTTCGGTATGTTGAGGGACAGGAATTACCTGCTTATTGGGCCATCCCATTTTTGTAAGATCAATATCAGAGATATATAAAACGGAAGTTCCCCCATATTCTTTTTGTCCCCAAATATGATTTAAGTATCTATTTCGATTAGAATTTATTATTGACCAAGCATGTCTTATTAACTTATTTCTCTCTCCAAAAATAATAGCGTTTTGAGGACATGCTTGCACACAGGCAGGTATGTTATTCTCTTTAATTCTATCGTAGCACATATTGCATTTTTTCATAAAAGGTTTTTTATCATTCCACTCATAACGTGGAATATGAAATGTACATGCAAGCATACAATAACGGCATCCGATACACTTATCGGGATCGTAGATTACCGGTCCCGCTTTAGATTTGGTTATCCCTCCAACAATACAGGCCGAGACACAAGCCGGATCTAAACAATGCATACAACTATACCTTGCGAAACGGTTTGTCTCAATTTTTTTTATGCTAAGAAGCCTGTCTGCAGATAAACCATCTCTTGATGTTTCTCGATCAAAATATGATTTTTCAAAGCTGAGATCATTTTTTTTAATACAAGCTTCAACACATTTTTCGCATCCTATACATTTTGTAACATCTACTAAAATAGCATCCATTATACTTTCGCCTCCTTCCCAAACAAAGCCTCAGCAATTTTATCGCCTGCTCCCGGTTTTAACTGCCAGTGAACAGGAGACAATCTATCAAAGAAATAAAGGACTATATGCGACAGCTTTGTAAACGGAATAACAATAAACAGAGCTTCCGCACTAAGAATATGAATTAGCATTGCTGTATTCCAGGGAAAAGGATTAAAGGCAGGATGACCAGCGAAAAATCCGAAGAGAAAAGGGAGCAGAACCATTATCAATAAAATATAATCTGATTTTTTACTCATTTCTCTCTGGCGTCTTACAAATATTCTGCAAGCAATAAGAATTATTATGCATCCGATTGTAAGCAAGGTAAGTATATCAGCTAAAACTCTACCGATTGACGGGATGTCTACTCCTAAATAGCTTTCCCATAAAACAATATGATCAATAAAAAAAACCGAAACTAAGATTGCTGCGACATGGAAAATAAAAGATACGATAGAAAATAAAACCGTTCCTTTTATAAAATGTTTAACGGGGAGAACCCAAGAAACCATGTCGGAAAAAATTCTTTTCCATGAAACATTTTTAAGCCGTTTTCCCTTCAAAATGAAAATTGAATAGAATTGAATTATGAAATGTCTTGTTAATCCCAAAATCATTATTAAAAAAGTGAATGCAAATAAGGGGCCTTTAGCAAATTCGATCCATTGTTCCATGTTTATGTCTTATCTTTTATTTATACGAAATGAGTTAAAAAAATAATTTATAAAAATTTTTCAGTATAATTATACCAGATGTAGGAGCCTGGATACTCGGTTCTGGATAATAGATACTCGATATCCTGGTGTTTATCGAGTATCGAGCATCGAGTATCAAGGGTTTACACTTCACGGCATCTCCATTTCCGCTTTCTCCTGTTTCCGTTCTTCGGGAGTCTTTCCCCCGGGAATTTCAATTGCTTCTAAAATCAAATCATGCAATCCGACCACTTTACATGGCAGATTGTAATATTCCACTAATTCTCTTAACTGCTTTTTGCAATTAGCACAAGGCGAAACGACAATTTCCGCACCTGTTTTTTCTATTTGTTTAGCCTTAACATAACCACCGACTTCCATCCTGAATTTGTGAATTTCATCTATTGAGACAAGTCCACCCCCGCCGCCGCAGCAATAATTATTCTCCCCGTGAGGTTCCATTTCAATAAAATTTTTTGCAAATGATTTCAAAATTTCGCGTGGTTGATTAACTATCCAGCCTGAACGTGCTATGTTGCACGGATCGTGATACGTAATTTTCTGTGTAATTACATCGGGATTTAATTTTATTTTTCCTTTTTTAAGGCAGTCCAGGGTATATTCCATAAAATTCATAACAGGATATGTCTTTTTACCACCAAATACGGGCACAAAATCATGAGCAGATCTCGATGCATGTCCGCACTCCCCGATTAGAATTTTTTTGCTATTCAACCGTTTTACTTCATCCACTAATTGCTTAATTATATTCTCCAGGTGCCAATCGCTGTAAAAAAGTCCATAGTTTATACCATCATAATTGCAGGTTCCAATTGTCCATTTATCCCAATCCCCTGCAGCATATAGAACTGCAGCATTACCCATAAGAGTATCCGGTTCCAATAAATAATCGCTTACTGCACAGAAAAAAACATATTCTCTATCCAGTTTGTCGTAGGGGAATTCAACTTTTACTCCGAGCATTTCTTCCATTTCTTCTGAAAGGAATTCCAATGTATTAAGCAACGCGTTTTTAGGTACTTTGGATGTATTGTGCGTTTTGCCTTCCAATTGTTCTCTTACACTTACCTGTAATGCTTTGGGTACAATTCCAACTAAACTAAGGATATAACGCCCAAGACGGGTGATAAGTCCATGATCGACTCCCAAGGGGCATTCATTTGTGCAGCGCCTGCAAGCTGTACATCGGTAAAATAAATCACTCATCTCATTAATAATTTCTTCTGTTAGTTCAAATGATTTTATTGAGAACCGTGATTTTAGCCAGCCATTAAATGTGAAGTAACGTCTATAAATATTCAGTAGAAGATTTGATCTGTAACATGGTATATCCCTGTAATCTTGAGTTGCAACATAAACAGGACAAGCAACAGCACATCGATTACATTTTGTATTGGTCATACAATAAGAATCTAACAATGATTTGTAATCTGTAAAATTTAAGACTGCAGCAAAGGCTTCTAAAAATTTGGTAACCTCATTTTCAATTCCCGGATTTTCAACATAATACGGATAATTGTTTTTCTTTAAAGTTGTTTCTCTCTCAATTTGATTTGATAAAAGCTCTGCCATATTAACTCGCTATGATAATTTATTTTGTTAGAAAATCGCAAGTTGCATACCAAGTAAAAATTCCTCCTATGATATTTATAAGTGTAAATAAAATCTTGACGAAAACGTTTGGTAGAGAAAGTTAGTTTATTAGAAAAATTTAAGAATAATTGGTGCTTGCAGTTCTAATAAAAAACAGAATAAAAAAATAATTAACCCTAATTTATTTTAGATAAAAATCAATGAAGTATCTTTTAAAGTGTTTTAAGTGTTGCAACGTTATGTTGCATTAAAACATTATTGCAACGTTTTTTGTTAACAAAGATTAATGATTATTGAAAGGAAACTGGTTTGGATAAGCTAAACAATGCATTTCAATTATTAACAGCTGATTTCTGTCATTGGCATATATGTTGTTTAAAATGAAATAAAAAGAAAATATTATGATTTATGGTATTCCTCTATTTAGAAGTAGAGTTGCTCCGCGTTGTACAATTGCAGATTCAATTCTATTAATAAAAGTTGTAATGAGTCGGATTGTATATAAGAAAGTTATAAAAATTGATGAAATGCCATGGAATGACTTGTTAAAGATTTTTAACGATAACAAAGTTGATACTCTTGTTTGCGGAGGAATCAATCTTGAAAATAGAAAATTATCAATGGAGAGCGGGATATCGATTATTGATAATGTTGCATGTTCTGACATTGAAGTGACAGAAGCTATTAAGACCGGAACATTGAAGAACGGGTTTGGATTCTCAATGCATTCTAATTCCAGCTTAAAATTATCTATCGATAATTATGCTGAAGAAAATATCGGGTTGCAGGATATAGATTGTCTTATATGCAAAGAACATCAATGTATTGAAGGTAAAACATGTAATCTGTCTTCACAATCGAATTCCGAACCGGAAAATAAAGAAACCGCGGAAATGTTAAATTCTGCTCTGGATATTTCACTTGAAGATGAGAGGATCCTTTGCCGGCTTTCCGAGCTGGTGTATTTTGCAATAGAGATGAACTATAAAAAAATAGGAATTGCTTATTGTATCGATTTGTCCGAACCTGCCAGCATAGTAACTCAAGCGATGCGGCGTTTCTTCGATGTATTTCCTGTTTGCTGCAAAATTGGCGGAAAGAAATTGTCAGATGCGACATTAACAAATAATATTAAAGTTGCATGCAATCCCACAGGGCAGGCAGATATTCTTAATAAAGCAGGAGTTGATTTTAATATTCTTATTGGGCTATGTATCGGTACAGATTGTATCTTTACAGAATCAAGTAATGCACCTGTTTCAACTTTATTTGTAAAAGATAAATCTCTTGCAAATAATCCGATTGGTGCTGTTTATTCTGACTATTATTTAAAAGAAGTTACAAATACATCAGCTATCTAAATAAAAAAAAGGGATGAAATTTATAACCCGGAGGAAATATGGCTGTCCCAACATTTAACGCAGTAGGTTTTTGCGCTCATTATTCGAAGCAGGGGGATTGGGCATTTGATGTTGCCTTAGAGCTTTCAAAAGCTAATAATAAAAGATTGAATGTCTTTCATTTTTTAAATGATCCGTTTGATCATAATGAAATTCAAATCCAAAACTTATCACATTCTGAAATTGAACAACTTGCTATTAAGAAAGAGAAGGAACTAAGATTATATTATGACAACCGTGCAGGAGAATACCTTAACGTTGGTTTCCGGGTTTGTTACGATAATAGCTGGACCGAACTTCATCGCTGCCTATTAGTTAGAGAATTTCAACTTCTTGTTTTGGCTTATACAAAAAAGGATGCTTTCTTCGCAGGAAAAACTATAAAAGAATTTGCCGATAGTTTTATTTCTCCTGTTATTCTTGTTGGTCCCAATAGACCGGAACAGTTATCTTTTAATAGCAGGGCTGTTTTACTTGCTCCAAGTTTAGGTCTTGATAAAGAGAAATGGAAAGAATCTGAAATTGTTTATATATGATCTAATGAAGAGTATGTTTTGTTTATTCTTTTTTAAAGTGGAAGTGAAACGCATAGATAATGAGCAATAAATTTGATAATTTTAATACACCGCTTTTTATCTTCTTTAAGAAAATTGTTGTGTTAAAAAATGGATGAAGAATTAAGTCAATTTATATTTAACAGCATAAGTGACGGAATATTTACCACTGATAAAAATTGTAGAATTACTTCCTTCAACAAAGCCGCAGAAAAAATTACCGGGTTTAGCGCCTCTGAGGCAATAAACAAAAATTGTTTCGATGTATTCCGGACAGATATTTGTAATAAACGATGCGCCCTGAAGGATACTCTCAAAACTGAAGAACCAATCGAAAATATCCGTGTAACTATTATTTCCCGCAACGGTTGTGAGATTCCTATTAATGTTACAACTACATTATTAAAAGATAAAAATAATACGATTATTGGAGCAGTTGAATTATTTAAAGATATTTCAGAATTAGAACATCTTAGAGAATGTATTAAAAATAATAGGACACTTGATGAAATTGTTAGCATGAATACGCAAATGCAGCAAATCATTAGCTTACTGCCCAATATTGCAGAGTCGGATTGTAATGTATTAATTCAGGGCCCAAGCGGATCGGGAAAAGAATTATTTGCACAGGTAATCCATAATCTTAGCCCTCGAAAATATGGACCTTATATTAAAATAAATTGTGCAGCTTTACCTGCTCAATTACTGGAATCCGAACTTTTTGGATACGAAAAAGGTGCTTTTACTGACGCTAAGCATGATAAGCCAGGACAATTTTGTCTTGCAAATGGTGGAACTCTTCTGTTGGATGAAATAAGTGAAATGGATATTTCTTTACAGGTAAAACTTTTGCGAGTTCTTAATAACGGAGAATACAGACCCTTAGGTTCTTTAAAAACATTATATTCCGATGCAAGAATTATTGCAGCAACTAATGCAGATTTGAAGCAGAAAATTGAAGAAAATAAATTTCGCGAAGATCTTTATTATAGAATTAATGTTATGAATATAAAAATCCCGCCTCTTAAAAATAGACCGGAAGATATACCTCTTTTAGTAGATCACTTCTTGAGATTATTTAAGAAAAAAAACAGAAATGCCGTGGAAAGAATTTCTCCTGAGGCTTTAGGTATTTTAAGGAAATATAGTTTTCCCGGGAATGTTCGTGAACTGGAAAACGCTATACAACACACCTTTGTAATGTGTCGTAACGGTGTAATTTTACCGGAACATTTACCTGAATCAATTATTGATGAACATTTTATTTCAAAAGATGTATCAGATAATTTAAAGGGTGAAAGAGAATTAATTATTGAATCCTTAAAAAGAAACAAGGGCAACAAATCCAAAGCAGCTGTTGAACTAGGTATGCATCGTTCTACGTTATGGAGAAAAATTAAAGAACTGCGTGTTAACATTTAAATTGTTCACATTTTAAATCTGAGTGCCTCGGAAATAAAACCAGTAATTATTTTTGAAGAAATGGAATTTAGATGAGCGATAGTTTTATAAGAGTAAAGGGAAAATATTTTTACTTAAGTGATGAAAGAATAATGCTGTATGGTTACGGTATAGGCACATGGTTAAATCTTGAACATTTTATGATTGGTCTTCCGGGAACAGATTCACAAATGCGTACAGCAATTGTTAATGCATATGGAAAAGAGCAAGCTGATAAATTTTGGAGAAAATTTTATAAATCATTTATTAATGAAGCCGATTTTAAATTCTTAAAGAATCTCGGAATTAATACACTGAGAATACCTTTTAATTACAGACTTTTTGAAAATGATCAAAACCCTTATTTATACATAGAAGAAGGATTTAAAGAAATTGATCGCATATTGGAATTATGTGAAAAATATAAACTTTACTGTGTGCTGGATCTTCATGCAGCAGCAGGCGGACAAAATCCGGATTGGCATTCGGATAATGCAGTTGGAGAAAGCCTATTCTGGGAATATGCTGATTTTAGGAAACGAACTATATCGCTATGGAAATATATTGCCAAGCGATATGCTTCCAATAAATGGATAGCAGCGTATGATTTATTAAATGAGCCGGTATTATGGAGTCAAGATAAAAAGATTTTTAATCAATTTTTTATAGAACTTATAAGTGAGATTCGTAAAGTTGATAAAAATCATATCCTTTTAGTTGAAGGCAATATGTATGGTACCGATTTTAAAATATTTGAGCCGTTTGAAGATTCAAATGTTGCGTTAAGTTTTCACTATTATCCGTTTTTACGTCAGCACTTGTCAAAAAAGAAAAAACAGAAAGAAAGAATTTTACAAACACTTTATGATGATGTTCCTTTAAAGTATATGTTCGAAAATTTGAAACGTCCTGTATGGTGTGGAGAAACAGGCGCCTTATTTAATCATGGAGATAAAAATCAACAAGAAAGTATGCTTGATGATATACTTAAAATTTATAAAGACTTAAAAATTTCCTGGTCTATTTGGACATACAAAGATGCCAGCAGTATGGGAACCGTTCATCCAAAAGAAAATTCCGGATGGATGAGTTTTTCAAAATCAGCAAAACAAAAATGGAATTTCTGGGAAGAGTTTAATTCTCGTGATCAGATTGTTGAAGATCTAATAAACAAATATCAAATAAATGTTCCTAAATTTGAAAAATTGAAAATCGGATTTAGAATACTAGCGATCGATCAACTTATTTTAAAAGAAACATACACCAGCTTATTTAAAAATATTCCCTTTGAGTCTTTTATAAATTATGTTGATTCATTTAATTTTAATAATTGTGAAGTATGGGGCGAAATTGTTGATATTGTTAAGAATTATACTAAATCAAAAATATAATTAAATTATAGAAATCCGGAATAAAATTATGTCTCAATTTAAGTTTTCTGCAGGTCCCTGGAACGTAAATGAAGGTGCAGACGTATTCGGCCCAGCAGTCAGGGAATCGATTCCAATAGAGAAAAAAATTCTTATGTTTAAAGAAATTGGCATTGATGCTGTACAGTTTCACGATGATGATGCAGTACCTGGTCTTAATTCACTTTCTGATAAGCAGATTATATCCCAAGCACAAGATATGAAGGCTCTGCTGAATAAATATGGTATGGAAGCTGAATTTGTTGGCCCGCGTTTGTGGGAAGATATCCGCACAGTGGATGGAGCATTCACTTCCAATTGCAAATCTGATCGTGAATATGCCGTCTGGAGAGGTTGCCGTGCTATTGATATTGCTAGAAATTTGGGAACAGATAAGATCGTGCTTTGGCCGGCACGTGAGGGGACAGTATGTTATGAAAGTAAAGACACTGTTCAAGGAGTAAAATATCTTATTGAGGGTATCAATAAATTATTGGAATATGATCCCCATATAAAAATTTTAATTGAGACTAAACCGAATGAACCCATTGATCGTAGCTTCTGTCCTACTATAGGACATGCAATGGCAATTTCTTCCTGCACAATCGATCCTTCACGGGTTGGAGGACTTTTAGAAACTGCTCATGCTATTTTAGCGGGTCTTGATCCTGCAAGCGAGATGGCATTTGCTATGGTTTTTGGTAAATTATGGAGTGTCCACCTTAATGATCAAAATAGTTTGAAATATGATCAAGATAAAACTTTTGCTGTAGAAAATTTGCGTCAGGGCTTTAACCAGGTTAAAGTATTGGTGGAAAATGGTTACGGGAAAAATGGTGAATACATAGGTCTTGATGTTAAGGCAATGCGTACAACAAAATTAGAAGATAGTTATAAACATTTAGAAAACAGCATCAAAATAG
Source organism: uncultured Ignavibacteriaceae bacterium (assembly GCA_964448105.1). Classification (GTDB taxonomy): domain Bacteria; phylum Bacteroidota; class Ignavibacteria; order Ignavibacteriales; family Ignavibacteriaceae; genus CAVQBP01. Next base: position 68,195 of record CAYUVK010000004.1, on the reverse strand, counting down.
TAAAATTACTCGAATCAAAGGTGAAAAAATTTGATTATGAACTTCAAAAAAGCTGCGTAGAAAAAAGAGATTATGAAGCATTGGAAATGTATGTTATTGAACTGCTTTTAAAAGGTTAATAGATTAAATAAATAATATTAAAGCATTAATATTTCAGTTGCTCTAAAATCGAATTGCTGATTGTTAAATAATTCATTTCGGATATACTAAATACCTGCTTTTGTTTAAGATTCCATTTTTTCGGATGTAGAACTGTTATAAGGAAAACATCGACCTTAACCTCTGATATTAAAAGATCATTTAAACGATTTTTGTATTCTGTTTTGATTAAGTCATCTGTTTGATCTAAAATTATAAATTTCAAGAACTTTTAATTTCACTGTTTAAGTAAAAAAATATTTAACTTAAGATTAATAGGAGATGGTTTACATTTTCATTCGCTCTTTTTTATCTTAAAATATTTTGCCGGATTAAATGATTATTTCTATTGCAATAATAAAGAGATACATGAACCAATATTAAATTCTGTGCATCTTATAAATAATAGTTCGTGAATTTATTTGTATTGTTGGAGCCTGAGCCTGGAAAGGTTAAAAAATATGATAAGAATTTTCATGTGGATAATGATGATATTTGGCGGTGCTGCCTTAGGATTATACCTTGATAATTTTTTGTTTAAAAATATTCATACAAATATCATATTTCATAGTATATGCTTTGTTATTGGTTCCTCGCTTGTTTTGCTTGTAATTAGGATAAGTAAAAATACAGGTAGAACGCTTGCAAAATATGGGCGTAAGGGGGATATTAAAAGAATGGAGACAAATGTTCTTGTAAAACAGGGTGTTTACAAATATATGCGGCATCCGATGCATCTTGGTTTACTATTTTTACCGTTGAGCTTCGCCTTTTTGATCGGTTCACTTTCTTTTATCCTTTTAATTGTACCTGCCGAAATAATTTTGATGCTCATCCTAATTAAATTTTACGAGGAACCCGAGACTATTAAAAAATTTGGAAATGAATACCTTGAGTATAAGAAACAATTACCATGGTTTTGTTTTAAGATGAACTGTTTAAAAGAGTTATTAAAAAATGTAACTAAAAATTAAATAAAATTTATTAACGACCTAAAAATTGGTTTTATATTTTATATTGTAGGATTTTGATATGATAGTGGAAAACAAATATCATTGGTATGATGGCTGGTTCTACGATAGGTTTATTGCACCGAATCAAGATAGATTATTCGGGCAAATAAAAAATCTTATCGAACCAAACTCCAAAATAATTGATATTGGCTGCGGAACCGGTCGTTTCTCTTTTTCAATATCCGATAAATGTAAATCGATTTTAGGAATTGATTTATCGAAACGGAATATTGAAAGAGCAAATCACTCTTTCGCAAAAAATCAAAATGAGAAAATCTCTTTTCAGCATAAAAGTGTGAATGATATTATTTCCGATGGTAAAGAACATTTTGATTATGCTGTTATTACTTATGTTATTCACGAAGTTGATGAAGGCGAACGGGTAAATCTCTTAAATGAAATTTCTTTGGTAGCAGATAAAATTATCATCGGTGATTATCTCGTTCCCAAACCAAATGGATTTTCGAGCATATTAAACGAAATTGTTGAATTTGCAGCCGGTTCAGAACATTATAAGAATTATAAAAGCTTTGTTGCAAACGGCGGAATTGATGGACTTGCATCTAAAGCCAAACTTAATATTATTAGTGAACTAAAAAACCAACCTTCTTCTAGTCATCTTGTAATTTTGTCAAAGTAATTTGATGCAATAAATTATTTTGATGTTGTATAAAAATGTTAGTTATTAAAAAATGAAAAGAATAAATAATATATTATCAACAAAATCTTTTTTTCGCATTGTTGTTTTATATGTATTATTTTTTCTTTTTTTAAGTTCCGGTAAAGAGCTTCTTCATAATCATAAACCGGATATTCACGAACACGATAATTGTCCGGTTTTAGTCGTAAATCATATATTAAGTTCCGGTATTTCTACTCACTTCGAATTACCGGATGAGTCCAGCGTTGAATTTAATATTCCAGCACCACAAATAATATCTACCTTAAAGTCAAAGATTAACATTACCTTTCTTAGAGGCCCTCCACTGGTTTAACTGTTCCATTGTGTTATAAAAAATATTGTCAGTTAACTAATGGAGGTTCTATGTATTTAAAGAACATTTTAGTAATTGCCGTATTAATCTTTTCCCTGGTTGGAATTGGTAATCTTTATGCTGAAAATGCCGGTGGAAAGTTTGAAGGAAAAGTTTTAACCATTGAAAATAAACCGCTATATGGTGCTAATATTGCAATTCCTTCGCTTGGACTTGGAACCGTTGCAAATGAAAAAGGTGAATTTGCCATAAACAATGTACCTAAAGGTAGTCATAGAATAGTTATTAGTTATATAGGTTATGAATCTGAAATTATAACTATTGAATTGGGGATAAAAAATATAGTTAAGATTATGGTTCATTTAAAACCAACTGCAATTAGTACCGCATCGGTTGTTGTGACGGGAAATCCTTTTGCAACCGATCCGTTAAATAGTCCGCAGGATGTTAGTTCATTAAGCGGAAGAGAAAAATTGAAATCAGCATCATCATCTCTCGGAAAAACCTTAGAAAATATGCCCGGCGTTTATAACCTTTCAGCAGGTTCGGTAGCAGGCAAACCGGTTATTCGCGGCCTTACGGGTGAACGTGTTTTGATCCTAAGCGATGGTGTCGCTCAGGAATACCAGCAATACGGCGAACGCCACTCTCCTAATATTGAGGCTTTTAATTATGACCGGATAGAAGTAATTAAAGGAGCTGCAAGCTTACTTTATGGTTCTGATGCAATGGGTGGTGCGGTAAATTTAATATCTCATCCATTTCGGTTTTCACAAGAAAACGATTTTGATTTAAGCGGTTCTTTAGCCGGTGGTTATTTCTCAAATAATAATGAATATATGAGTGGGCTTAAATTAACTGGTTCTACAGAATTATTTTCAATTAATGCAAATTTTGTAAGAAGAAAAGCTGATAATTTTGAGACTCCGAATGCGGCGGCATATTCTACTACTATTAAAATAGGCGATCCAAAATTTACTGGAGAAATCCCCAATACTAACTTTGAACAATTAAATGGTTCGTTTGGTATTGGTTATTTGTCCCCCATTGGCATATTGTCTATGGATTATGACCAATACTTAAACAAGAATAATTTTCTTTTACCTGACGGTAACCCAATAGGACTGCAGCTTGAAAATCAAATTTTAGATATAAAAGGCAACTTTCTTTTTAACGATTTTATCGTTAAGCCGAAATTCAATTATCAAAGAAATCATAGACGAGCAACACCTGGCGGATTAAGTTATACAACTTTACCAGGCTCTGCAGTTGTTGACTTGATACTCAATGTTTACACAGCCCGTATTGAAGTTGAAAATGTTGATGTGATGGATCTGTCCGGAACGATAGGAACAGAAATAAAATATTATGAGCACGAAAACATTGGCAAAGTGCCTTTACAGCCGTCAGGTAATTTTACCAATTATGCTTTATTTCTTTTTGAAGAATGGCAAATAGATAAAATAATCCTAAATTTTGGAACTCGTTTTGATTATAGGAGACAAATGTTTTATGGAACAATAACTAACCCTCTTTTACCCAAAGATGATAAGCGTAGTTATTCTAACTTTTCTGGATCAGTTGGAATTGCATATAAATTGACTGAACAGCTTACATCAACCATAGATGTAAACCGCGGATTCAGAACCCCGAGCTTTTTTAATCTTTATGTTTACGGCGAGCACGGAGGTGTATTTGCTTTCCAAATCGGAAATCCGAATCTAAAGAACGAAACCTCTCTTGATTTAAGTTCATCAATAAGATTTAGAAATGAGATGTTTAATGCAAACGTAACATTATTCCATAATACTATATATAATTACATTTTTCTTTACAACGCACCGGATCATCCGCTTGCACCGGCAAATACAACTTTTGTATTTGCACACGATCAAGCAGATGCAAGAATGATGGGTTTAGAACTATCTTTTAATGGTGATATATTTAATTGGCTTTTACTTTCCGGAAGCTATTCTCTTATCAATAGCGAATTTACATCCGGACCCTGGATAAAATACGAATTACCACTGATGCCACCAAACAGAATAATGCTCGGTGCGAAATTTTTATTACCGGATTTTGATGCTTTCAGATCTCAGTACATTTCAATAAATGTAAAATTTATATCGACTAAAAAAGCCGCTGGTATTTATGAACCATTTGGACAGTTTGACGATGGAATCGGACCTGATATTCCTTTTGGCATTTGTTCAACAGGGAAATATAACCTAGTTGATTTAGGTTTCGGGTTCGATCTTAGTTTGTATAATCATCTCGTAAACTTTGATATTACTTTAACAAATATTTTTAATGAAGTTTACCGCGATTTTCTTGATACATACAAAGGATATGCTTTATCACCGGGAAGAAGTGTAAACGTTAAAGCCAATATACCGTTTGAATGAATATCTTTGCCCCAGTAGTGTAATATCTTAAAACAGATTTTAATTTATTCACTGCTAGGAGCTGGGAATTTACCTCACCTTATCGTTCGCCTTAGTCCGCTTTGTGGGACTAAGACAATTTAAAGCATAACATCTTTAATTATGGGTGGCAAATAGTAGTTCTTATTTGGATTTAGTCTTAATAAAGATTACATTTATTATATAAGTTTACATTACTCGATATGATCGCAAAATTAAACAAAATAGTATGGTCGTTTTCACTCATTGCACTTTTAACAATTCTTGTTAACAACGCTCTCTTTGTACACACTCACATATTACCGGATGGAAGAGTAATTGAGCACGCCCACCCTTTCAATTCTTCAGGTAAAAATTCAAATTCTCAACCAAATCATCATCATACACCACAAGAGTTTTTACTATTATCTCAGATTTATCGTTTCTTCAGTAGTGCTTACCCTTTATTAATTGCGATACTGTTCTTTAATGAAATTTGCTGCAAGCATCTTTTCTTTGAATCAAAATTTTTGTATTCACAAAACAAAAAAAGAGTAAAACCATCACGCGCCCCGCCGCAATTGCTGTTATCTCTCTAATTAATTTCACGCTTAACGGATTATTTAAATTTAATAACAAGGGCTGTATTGTCGTTATTATATTTTGGGAAAAACAATAATGAAAAAAATACTCTTATATTTATTCGTTTTTATTTGCACCGTTGATTTATTTCCCCAATCCGGAAATCCTCAAGTGGAAGGATATGTATTCTCTGAAAACAAACCTTTAGCCGGTGCAAATATTATTGTGCAAGGAACAACAATAGGAACGACAACAAACAAAGATGGTTACTATCAACTTACGAATTTGCCAAGAGGTAATTTTACTTTGAAAGCATCATTTATCGGGTATAAAGCCCAGGAAATTGAGGTTAAATTAAGTGAGCATCATATTTCCCAAATAAATTTTGATCTGGAAGAAGATGTATTAAATTTGGAACAGCTTGTGGTTACCGGCACAAGAACAAAGCATTATATAAAAGATGTACCGGTGCGTACAGAAGTAATAACGATGCAGGAAATAGAAAATAAAAATGCTTGCAATCTTTATCAGGCTTTGGAAGGAATACCAGGGATAAGGGTTGAACAACAATGCCAATATTGTAATTTTTCAATGGTTAGAATGGAAGGACTTGGAGCTGAGCACACACAGGTATTAATTAACGGACAGCCAATATATTCAGGCCTGGCAGGAGTATATGGACTACAACAAATGAGCACGGTTGATATAGCCCAAATTGAAGTTGTAAAAGGAGCGGGTTCAGCTTTGTACGGAAGCAGTGCCGTTGCTGGTGCAATAAACATCATAACAAAAGAACCTTCTTTTGAACCTTCCACTAATATTGATATCCAATTGGGAAATTATAATACAAATAAGTACGAAATTTCATCTTCTATATTGAATGAAAGAGGAAACATCGGGCTCAATATTTTTGCTCAAAAATTAACCGAAAATGCTATCGACGAAACAGGTTCGGGGCTTACTAAGGATGAAGTAAAGAAAAAAGACGGTATTTCAGACAGGGTTGCAAGCAACCTAATAAATGCAGGCTTCGGTTTGTTTTTCAAAGATGCGTTTCTCAATGATGACAAGCTTTTAATAAACGGTAAAATAATATTTGAAAAGAGACGAGGCGGATCAATGACCGATGATTATTTCAAAAATCCCTTTACCGAGGGCACAGAAAACATCGTTACTGATCGCTATGAAACTCAACTTAATTATGATAAAAAATTCGGAATAGAATCCAAGTTAAATTTTTCCATTGCTTATGCAAACCACAATCGAGAAGCTACAAATGATACCTATTTGAACGATTATTTGGCGACACACAACGACAGTGTTCCTGATGTTCGAAATATGAGACCTTATATTGCTGAAGAGAATACATTAACATCAACATTAACTTTTAGTACAATGCTTGGTAAACATAATTTACTTATCGGATTGCAAGGTTTTTACGACAAGCTTGAAGAATCAGGAATGTATGTTGTAGTTGATCCCGGGAGCAACTATTCGGGACAATCCTATAAATCAATTGGGAATAAATCGGCAAGAGAATTTGGTGCTTTTTTACAAGATGAATGGGCTGTTACAGAAAAATTAATGCTTGTTCCCGGAATCAGAATTGACAATCATCATTCAAGTGAAGAATACGCATCCGACCGTCAAGTTTTTGATTCAGCCTTTCCCAAAACTAATTTCAAGGAAACAAGTATCAATCCACGCCTGGCAATAAAATATAAGGTATCAGAAAAGGTCGTATTAAGAGTCAATGCAGGCACCGGTTTTCGTGCGCCTTATGGTTTTTCTGAAGACCTGCATCTTTGCAGCGGTTCGCCACGTGTATGGAAATCGTCTGACCTTAAGCCTGAAACGTCTATAAGTTATAATTTTTCAACAGACTATTATGGTGAATACATTAGAATAAGCACAAATATTTTTCGTACCGATTTGAAAAACAAAATCGGGTTTACAAAGGCTGACCCTAATGTTGCCGCATTAGGATATGATTATCAATGGAAAAATATTAATGATGCTTTTGTTCAGGGTATCGAATTATCTGTTCAGACAAACCTGGTAAAAAATCTTGATTTGGGAATTGACGTCGCCTACAATCAAGGCGAATATAAAAATGCAAGAGAAGACTGGATTGGAACTAAATATGAAAGCAATAGCAAATATATTCCAAGGTTCCCCATCACAACCGGAAATTTGAGAATTGAATACAGTCCCCAAGAATGGAGTTTCAGTCTAACCGGTAATTTCCAGGGTAATATGTATATTGATTATTACAGCGAGGATCCCAGATTCGAATCTAAAATCAAGAAAACTGACACTTTTATGACTTTCAATGCTCGCATTTCTAAAAAATTAAATAGTTTTAAAATCTATGGTGGTGTAAACAATATATTCAACTATATACAAGACGAAAGACATTTAGACGATGCCGCCTTTATGTATGCCCCCGTTTACGGAACAATGTTTTATTGTGGTATATCAGTTGAGATTAAGTATTAATTGTGCGTATTTCGCCAAAGTAAATTATAAATACTTCTTAGGGTTTGAAAATTTTTAACCAACCTTAAAAGAAGTTATTATAGAATAACAGAGATGCACCCGAACCGGTATTAAGTTCCGTGCATCATATTTAATTATTAATTCTATATTAACAGTTATATTGATAATGATTTCTGAAGCATCTTTAAATAAATCACAATCACAATGAATAAGTATGACAAAACATGACGTATTAAACGAGCTGGAAAAGGTTGGACATCCGACTATTAATTATTCATTAATTAAACTCGGAATAGTAACAGATGTTGAACTTAACGACAATAAAGTATCTGTAGTTTTTGCACTCCCTTTTCCTAATATACCAATTGCCGATACGCTTATTAGTTCTATTGCTCATTCGGTTAAATTATTGGGATTAGATTTTGAGTATAAAATTAGAATAATGACCGAAGAAGAAAGAAAAAGATTTCTACAATTAGAAACAGAAGCCTGGAAAGGCTGATAACAACACTTTTAAACATATGATTAGAATATTCTTTTGGATGGTAATGATATTTGGCGGCTCTGTCTTAGGATTATACCTTGATAATTTTTTGTTTAAAAATATTCATACAAATATTATAATTCATAGTATAAGCTTTGTTATTGGTTTCTTGCTTGTATTGCTTGTGATAAGGATAAGTAAAAATACCGGTCGAATGCTTGCAAAATATGGACGCAAAGGTATCATAAAAAGAATGGAGACAAATGTTCTTGTCAAACAAGGTGCTTACAAATATATGCGGCACCCGATGCATCTTGGTTTATTATTTTTTCCGTTGAGCTTCGCCTTTTTGATCAGTTCACTTTCTTTTATCCTTTTAATTGTACCTGTTGAAATAATTTTAGTCCTTATCCTGATTAAATTTTTTGAGGAACCCGAAGCGATAAAAAAATTTGGGAAGGAATATCTTGAATATAAAAATCGATTGCCATGGTTTTGTTTTAAGATATGCTGCTTAAAAGAGTTGTTGAAAAATGTCCCTAAAAATTTAAATTTTAAGATTAAAATATTTGATAAAAAATAATTTGGTACAGTCATGAACATAGCAAACATTAAACTTCGCAATAGATTTTTTATGAGTGCAGTTAAAACAGGGTATGGCGATTCGGAAGGTAATATTTCAGAAAGACATCTTGCATTTTGGGATAAACGCTCTAAACATGTGGCAGCAGTTATTTTTGAACCTTTCTTTATTGATAAACGTGTGCGTGAACTCCCCACTCAAATCGGTATCGATTCAGATGATAAGATTGCCGGACACAAAAAGTTAATTGAAACCGTTCATAGAAACGGAGCAAAAGCAGTTGCGCATATAAATCATCCGGGAAGAATGGCTAACCCCAAATTGCCGGGTAATATTTATCTCTCTGCATCCGATATTGTGTGTCCGAACGGCGGACAAAAACCAAAAGCACTTTCTCTTGAAGAAATAAAAACTGTTCAGCAGCAATATATCGGTGCGGCAATTCGCGCAGAAAAAGCCGGATATGATTTAATTGAATTGCAATTTGGTTTGGGATACTTAATAGCACAATTTTTATCTCCGTTTACTAACAAACGAAGCGATGATTATGGGGGAAGTTTTGAAAATCGTCTCCGTTTCGGAATTGAAATTCTTAGAGGAATCAAATCGGAAATAAACTTGCCTATCATTGTTAGAATAAGCGGCGATGAAAAATATGCCGGCGGATTAACAATTGAAGATTCTTATCAAATTGTAAAGATTCTTGAAAAAGAAAATGCCGCTGCTATTCATGTTACTTCAGGCAATGTTTGCGAAAGTGCAGCATGGTACTACCAGCATCATTTTATTCCCAAAGGCGCTACATGGAAACTTGCAAAAAAAGTTAAGGAACATACTACGTTGCCGGTAATTGGAGTCGGACAAGTTACTGATCCAATAGATATTGACAATATTTTTAACGAAGAATTTGCAGATTTCATAGCAATAGGAAGAGCATTAATTGCCGATCCCGATTTTGTTGGCAAGTATTTACAACTCGTTAAAGGAAGAATTCGTCCATGCGGTTCTTGTTTAACCGGTTGTTTGGGCAGAATAAAAATTGGTAAAGGTTTGCAGTGTGAAATAAACCCCGAAGTTGGTAGAGAACTTGAACCCCTTGTTCATGCGGATGAGACAAAAAATTATGCAGTTGTGGGGGGAGGTATGGCGGGAATGGAAGCGGCAATCACATTACATCAACGCGGTCATCAGGTAACATTGTTTGAAAAAGATGAATTGGGTGGCCAATTTAATTTCGCACCGCTTCCACCAAAAAAAGAATCTTTACAAAAACAAATTGACTATTTGAAACATGAATTGGAAGGAATTCCTGTAATTAAAAAAGAAGCAAAGGCGGAAGATCTTGTTGGTAATTATTATGGTGTAATTCTGGCTACAGGGTCAAAACCTTTTATCCCGTCCATAGAAGGACTACAAGAATATAAATGGGCTGAAATTTTATACGAAAGGAATATCCCCAAAAACAAAAATGTTCTTATAATCGGTGGCGGTTTAATCGGCATCGAAATAGCAAATACTTTAATTGATTACGGCAATAAAATTATAATTGTTGAAATGCTCGAAGATATAGCCCGCGATATGGAAATGGTATCACGAAAATTAAATATAATGAAGCTGCAAAAGAACAATGTTTCCGTTTACATGAATACAAAAGTAGACTGGGTAACCGGCTCAACGGTTTTTCTTAAAAGACGAAATGCATTCGATAATTTAAGAATTGATAATATTGATATATATGTTGTTGCCGCAGGTATGCGTCCTGAAAAAGAATTACTTCATGAATTAGAGAATAAGATACCTGTTTACCCGGTTGGCGATGCTGATCAGATAGGTGATGTAGTTTCAGCAATTCAAAGTGCATATTTTACTTGTAAAGAATTATAGGGCGACAAACGAAATGGAACTAAAAGCGGTCTAAAATTATTATAAAATATTGGAGAATTTAATCCAAGAAAATAAAGCTGATAAATAAATTCTAATTAAGGAGTAATTGAAATGTTAATACTTATCGGTTCGGATGGAAATAGTCTGGATAGTCCAATCGCAAAAAGATTTGGACATGCAAGTTACTTTATTATGTTCAATACAGAAACGAAGACCTATGAAGCATTTGAAAATATAGCTGAAGAACATAATCATGATAACCTTCAAGACTTTTTAGGAAATGGTGTAGAAGCATTTGTTGTTGGCAATATTGGTCCCCACGCATTTAAAATAATAAACACACCAAAGAGCAAAGTCTGTCTGGCGAGAAAGATGAGCGTTTCGGAATCGATAACTAAATTCTTGAACGGGGAGTTAGAACATTTGACAAAACCGACGGTAAAGAAGAGTATTGATCATCATCGTGAATCGGATAGACATCAAGGCGGCGGACAACACAATAATACAGGCAGAGGTCATCATGGTTTTGATGAATGATAAAGGATAAAAATTTTATAGGTTTTATTTGGCATGCATTCTGGCTTGCGCTTTCGCAAACTTTTGCAGAGAAAAATGTGGTGCTTCCTGGTTTAATACTTTTTGCGGGGGGAACACAGGAACACGTTGGTATTCTAACTTCTATAATGATTGGGATTCCGCTGATTACCCAATTACTTTTTGCAAGTTATTTAACAAACAAAACATTAAAGAAAAAATTCCTTTTATGGGGAATATATCTGCGTGTCTCTGCATTTTTAGGAGTAGGGTTGTCCATCTTTTTTTTCGATGCGTTCAGTCCGGCTATTTTCATATTAATAATTTTTATCTGGATGGGACTTTTTGCATTAAGCGGGGCATTTGCCGGTATTTCATATACTGATATAGTCGGAAAAAGTTTTGATCGTAGTAAGCTAAAAAAGTTTTTTGTTACCAGGCAGTTTTTAACCGGCGGCGGAATTTTTATTTCTGCACTAATTGTTGATCGAATTTTAACACATATTAAATATCCTGAAAATTATCAAACAGCTTTTATTACCGCAGCAGCTCTTCTTTTAATTGCTTCTTTCGGTTTTTTATATCTCAAAGAAAAGCCCTCGAAAATTTCACATAGATATAATGGTTTTATTGAAGTACTAAAAAAGATACCGGAAGAGATAAAGCTAAATTCAAATTTGAAATATTTTGTGATAGCCGCAAACTTAATCGGAATGGCATTCGTCCTTATACCTTTTTATCTTGGCTTTATTAAGCAAAGCTATACTTTAACCACTAATGAAATCGGAAATTTTTTATTAGTTCAAATTACGGGTATGATTATATCAAATTTCATCTGGAATAAAGTCGTAAAAAAACTTTCATTCAAAGGAATGTTAAACATATCGGTGATATTGCTAAGTTCCCTACCTTTGTTAGCATTGGTATTAAATTATTTTAATAATATTAATCTTTTTTATTTGCTTTTTCTTTTCACCGGATCAGCTATTAGTGCACAAAGAATTGCACTCGATGGCGTGATTATAGAAATTTCTAACGAAGCAAACAGACCGCTTTATACGGGTATTTTTGGAACTCTTAATCTTACTTCCGCCTTAATACCTATTATTTTAGGAATAATCTTTGCGAAAGCAGAATATGCAATCATATTTATAACTTTTTCCATAATTACAATGTATGCTTTGGTAATTATAAAAAAAATGATGTGCCCGGTCGATTTAGAATAAGTATTATTATATAAATAAATTAAGAATCTTTCACTCACAATAGGCATCATATTTACAAGATAAGATATGATAAGTTTCCGCTTAACAGGAACAAAAGGTAAAATAAATGAGCGATATTTTATTGGAAGTCAAAAATTTCAAGGTAACATTAGATCAGTCACCGATTTTGTTAGACCTAAATTTCAGCGTTTATGAAGGAGAATTTCTAACAATATTAGGTCCAAACGGATCTGGTAAAACAGTTTTAGTAAAGGCACTTTTAGGTTTGCTGCCCTACGAGGGGGAGTTAATTTGGCAGAAGAAACCAAGAATTGGATATCTTCCTCAAGGACTGAATCAAATGTCTGTAAAAGACATGCCGCTTACGGTAAAGGATTTTTTCACCCTTAAAAAAGTGAAATATGAAAAAATCATAGAGTATCTTTCTCTTGTTGGGTTAGAAGGCGGCGTTTTGAACAAAAGAGCCGGTTATTTATCCGGCGGTGAATTTCAGAGGATGCTTGTTGCATGGGTTCTTGCCTCGAGTCCAAACATATTATTTCTGGATGAACCTACTACTGCTGTGGATATAGTCGGAGGTGATACGATTTATTCTCTTCTAAAAGATGTCTGGCAAAGTCAGAAGCTTACTATCTTTAATGTGACACACGACCTCAACATTGTATATGCGCATTCCACTCATGTCCTTTGTTTATCGAGATTCGGGCACCGCTGCTACGGGGTTCCAAAAGAAATATTGAATCCGGAAATGTTGCGCGGGATTTATGGAACAGATGTAAAGTTTTACAATCATACGCATTAAGGAGTGTTAAATTAAATGACAGATCAATTAACATTAAGTCTGATAAGCGGGATCTTCATAGCAGGTTCCGCCGCTTATTTAGGAACGCTCATGTTGTCGAGGAAAATGGTTGTAGTTGCCGGACCACTGGGACATCTTGCACTTCCCGGAGCTGCATTAGCACTAATTTACGGTTTCAGCCTCTCTTTAGGTGCATTTCCATTCGTCATTTTAGGAATTTTGCTGATCTGGCTGCTTGAGATGAAAACAAAACTTCAAATGGAAGCTTTAACAGCAATCGTTTTTGCAACCGGAGTAGGAATTGCCTTCCTTTTCCTTCCGATCGATAAAGCCGAAGCTGCTCTAATCGGCGATATTTCTAAAGTAAATTTCTATGAAACACTCGCTGCTGTAATTCTCGGAACAGGTGTTTTCATAACAGTTAATCTCAGTTATTCACAAATAATGCTTATCAACATTAATGAGGATATTTCAAAGACTGAAGGAATCAATGTAAAGTTATACAATCTAATTTATTTATCTTCCATCGCTATTATTGTAGCTTTGGGAGTAGATCTGGTTGGCGGACTCATGACTGTTGCTTTAGTGGCAATCCCTGCTGCAGCAGCAAAGAATGTGAGCAGAACGGTAGCACAGTATGGTTTAATTTCTGGAGTGTTCGGAATAGTTTCGGCAATCATCGGAATACTTCTTTCAACTTTCACAGGTTTTCCAGCCGGTCCGCTGGTGATTCTTACTAGTGCAGTCATTTTTTTAATTACAGTCCCGTTAACAAAGATTTGACCTGTTTTTTGTCTATAGTAAGGTTCTTAAAAAATTATTAGATGATAAGCTCACATTAAATACTAAAGTAATTTAAACAAACAGTAGCACGTCAAGTCATTTTAGTTCCAGCTCGCTCACCCTCTTTAGGCAAGACAATCCATCGGTTTTAATTTGATATTTAAAGCAGCAAAAAAGTTCAAAACTAAAGCATCTTTTCAAAACTTCTTGCATCCAATATTATTGGATATAGATGATTCTTTTTCGGTTATGATGATGGTATTCGTTCAAAAAGGATTTTCTATGCTGGATTCGGTATCTGCACCTCCAGGCTATGTTGCTTCAATTTTGCAGATAAAGAGAATGAAGAAAGGATAAAGAGGGAAATGAAGATTCACACTCTAATTTTTGAAATTCTATTTTTATTAAGCGGGTTCGCAAGCGCTCAACAAAGTACCGGTATGCTTCAGAAATGGGTTCATCCTGGAAACGATATGATAAAAGAAAATGGATATCAAGGTGCACAAACATGCGCCGTTTGTCACGAGGATGCTCTCGATGAAATCACTCATACAGTACACTGGAATCTTGCTTCTCCCGTAAGAAATGTACAAGGATTGCCGGACAGTTCTTGGTGGGGAATGGTGAATAGGGAATGTGCTTTAGCTGGTTCAACGAGTCCATCAAATTGGGTTGCGGCAACTAATGGAAAATTTAGTGTACAGGCAGCAGGTTGCGGTGTATGTCATATAGGTTCTTTGTCTTCACCACCGATGCCGGGTAAGCCTGCCACAGAAGCAGAGATGAATACAGTGGACTGCCTGGTCTGCCATGCCGAGAATTATGATTGGGAGAAAAGGGCAACGCTTGTGAAAGATACAACCGGAATACACTGGGGCGAGGATATGTCGATGAAAGCTGCATTGAGTATAACAAAAATACCTACAAATGAAGCCTGCTTGAGATGTCACGAACATTCTTTTTCTGAAGATTATAAAAGAGGAATGCCTTACACATCTGAAAATGATGTGCACGCAAAAGCAGGACTTAAATGTGTAACATGTCATATTACAGAACATCATAAGATCGCCAAAGGAATGTATGAATCTGATATGGTTGCAAATGATCTGCCTGATGTTGATGTTACCTGCTCGAATTGTCACGGCGACAATCCGCACCAGGGAAAAATCGGGGAAACGCTTAATGCGCATCTAGATAAAATCGCATGTCAAACATGTCATATTCCAGAAGCTAGCGGCATAGTGTATGAAAATTGGGGCAAGCCGGTTAAAGACAATATTAACGGTAAATACAGTGAACTCTCAAAATTTGATAAGATTCCTTCTAACCCTAACTTGTATGTTCCAACCGATATTATAAAAATGGGGCACCCGTCATATATCTGGAGAGTGCCTGACACGAAAGATCAAAAAGATGCACAGAGCTGGATGGCATTTGCAACTGCAAATATTAATACGCCAGGTGCTAAAATATTTCCGGTTAGAGGATTAACTCAAGTCATGCTCTTCGACAAGAAAATTAAAATGTGGCAAGCACCCGGGATGGCGTTCATGAAGAAGGACCCTCAAATGGCAAAGTTTCCACTTCTGCTTGCGCCCAATAGGGAGGTTTACAACGAAAAAGGAGATGTGACAGCGGCAATAAATGTCGGTATGAAACCCTATGAAAAAATGGGTCTCAAATGGAGCGGTGAATGGATGGCAATGCAAGTGCCCGGTACTTCATATATTTCTGTCAACCATGGAATAAAAAGGGAAGGACTCTATTGTAACTCCTGCCATTCAAAAGATGGTGTTATGGATTTCAAAAACCTTGGCTATTCACCCCAACAGGTTAAGCGACTTGAAAAAGTATTATTGGATACGTTATTAAAGAAGTAATGAAGATAAATCAGTCCGTGAGTTTTCGCGGACTGATTTTAATTTGCTGAGTTTTTATCTTTTTATGTTTTTTCCGAATAGTTGAGTTTGGAGATTCTAACTCGTAACAAAATTTTCATTTTGTTTTTTAAAATTATTTATGAACTCAGCAGCATTTAATGCAGCTATTGTTCCATCTGATACTGCAGTGGTTATCTGCCTGAATTTTTTAGGAATACAATCTCCTGCTGCATATACCCCTGTAACATTCGTCATTAAATTCTTATCGACAATAATTTCTTTCCATTTATTAAGATCAACAATTCCTTCTAGACTTTCAGTATTCGGAACGTAACCAATAAAGATAAAAACTCCATCAATGGACATTTCTGATATTTCACCTGTTCTCTGGTTTTGAATTTTTACGGATGAAAGTTTTTCTGTACCAATAAACTCAATTATTTCTGATTCCATAATAAAGCTTATTTTGGAGTTATTCTTTGCTTCTTCAACATAATGCCCTAGTGCCTGGAAGTGATCGAACTGATGCACAATTGTTACCTTTGAAGCATACTTTGTAAGTGATACAGCCTCTTCAAGTGCAGAATTTCCTCCACCGACAACAATGATTTCTTTATCCTGGAAAAAATCACCATCGCATGTTGCACAGTATGAAATTCCTTTTCCTTTGAATTTATCTTCACCCGGTGCACCAATTGTTCTGGACCTTCCTCCCATTGCAATTATTACCGCGTAAGAAGTAAAAACCTCTTCATCATTTATAATTACTTTTTTGATTTCTTGGGTGAAATCGAGCGAAGTAATCTTAATATTTGATCTTATTTTACATCCAAACTTTTGTGCCTGTGATTTAATGTTCCGGGCAAGTTCGTATCCACTAATGCTTTCAAAACCTGGATAATTAGCTATCTCGTGGGTCAGAATCATTTGTCCGCCGATAGTCCCTTCGTTTAAGATCAAAGTACTAAGTTTAGCCCGTGAGAGATAAATCCCTGCAGTTAACCCTGCAGGACCTCCTCCAATGATAATTACATCAAAATGATTTTCCATTTTTCCCATTAGATAAATGTTTTTTCAGGATTTCAGTTATTTGTTCTTTTGATTGAATGCTGCTGGTAGCTTCTACAACTTTCCCGTTTTTATAATAAATAGTGAACGGAAGCCCAGCAAAGCTCCTGCATTCGGGTAAATTCCTGATAACTTTTGCATCGGGTGAATCAAATTCCATATCTGCAAATTTTACTTGCTTATATTCATTTTCAAGTTCTTCCATGGTATCGTAAACGGGAATGCACATTGGTCCCATTCTGCCGCAGCAGATCATTACACTTTCGTTATTGTTTAATAATTCAGAATGTTCTTTTTCTGAAAGCACGTGAGTAAGATTTGTTTTTAACATTTTCAATCCATTATTTAGTTTGTAAATATTTTATCTTTATTAAATACACGGCTTCTTTCTCTGAGATATACTTTGCAGCATTGTAAAAGCTGCACACAGGAGTGGAGAAAAAAAGTCGCGTAGCTGGTTGTTTATAATTACATATATATTTATTTAATGTCTTATTGATATATGATTCGTAAACTTTAAATTGGATTCATTACTTATAAAAAAATAGAAATAAAATAACATTGAAATTACTGTTTCAGAGAATGTGAGATATCAGGGAGGTAAAGTTGTATATTTTAAAATGTCTGCGAAGAAGAAGAGTATCGATTGATAACCTTGTTTTTCAATTTGATATAAAAAAAGAAGTGATCAACTTTTTTATGCTATCACAATTGTAATATTTTTTATAAACCGTACAGTTTCTGCAAGACTGCTTTTCGACAATTTTACCAGTTCGTTTATAACTCCAACATGGTTCATAATTATTATTAAATGCTTGACAAATTTTTCGAACATCGATACGGCATTTGACAATCTCCCAGCATGGAATTAAAGAATAAATTGCTTTAATGCTGTTGATACTGAGCTTAAATTGATTAATAGAACGGCGAATACATTCAATCCTTTCAATATCAGATTTTGAGAAAAGCCTGCGATTAGAATTTTTTTTAAAAGTAATTACTAGGCCTTTTCTTTCATACATTCTAAGAGTATGTACCGAAACATTAAGCAGCTTTGCGGCAGTACTAATCGGGAAAATTGGCTCTTCATATTTCACTATAAAATTTTTCATGCTTTTAAAATAGATTTAAATTTTTCTTTATTCATTAAACTTGTTTTTAAGTTCATTAAAATACATTTCTGTTCGCCGAAAGCAGCGATTTTCCCATCAAGCCTGATTTCAACTTTTAATGTTACAATACCATGATTATAACACACCAAATTCATAAAACCTACCGGCTTATCAAATAATTTTAAAAATTTTTTATAAGTGATATTTGTTGATATAACAACCGGGTACAAATTATTTGAAAGAAGTTCAGGAAGATCAAAATATTCCCGGAATAATTTTGTCCGCAAATCTTCGAACCATTTAATATAAACAATATTATTTACGTGTCCCGCAATGTCTATATCGTAAGTGTTAATTGTTAATGGTATATCGATAAAAACCTTCTTAGTCTTTTTATTTACAACGAGAGATGATATTCTATTTATTTCTGACATCAGTTATTGTGTGCTATGCTTCTTTTTGCTGTCGGTTCATTTATTTGTTTTAATTCTCCTTTGGAAAATTTATCAATTGCTTTTTGAATTGACATTTTTCTTGCAAGATATACTTTGCTCTTGGTGTTTATAATTTCAAAAGCGTGCGGACCAATATTACCAACGATAAACACTTCTACACCTTTATTCAAAAATAGCTGAAGATTTTCATGAGTGTGCTCTTCGACAGTATTTGTATAAGTTTCTATATCTTTTGTCTCTGTATCAAATAAGATAAAATAATTTGCGTGCCCAAATCTTTTTGCAACCAGACTTTGCAGATTATTTCCATCTGAACCTAATAATATTAACATTAGTATTATCGCTTTATTATTTACTCAATAAGATGCGCTCTCTTTAATACAGGTTCTCACGGATTTGAACAATTACTACACTCCTAATAATTCTAAATAAATTACTATCTGAATTAATTATAACCTATTATTAATTTCTTCTTGAATAATTCGCCTTTTGTCTCCTGGTATGCCGGGTTTACAATTATAGCTTCATCAATTGGACATACTGATTTACATTGCGGTTCATCAAAATAACCGACACACTCGGTACATAATTCCGGGTCTATTTCATAAATGGCTTCATTAGCAGTTATAGAAGTATTTGGACATTCGGGCTCACATGCACCACAAACTATACATTCTTTAGTTATCATTAGTGCCATAATAATAGCTCCTTATAATCTTAAATTAACATCATTATATTGAATTTTTTTCTAATCAATTTCTTTTGTTGCATTTATAACAACAAAACCTCCTTCATTATAGCCTTCTTTAAAAGACTGAATGTTACGTATTGTTGATAATTCACCAAATACGGTTTGAATTATTTCAATGTTTTTAAATTTATTTTCTACTAACAACTTTTTTACTTCATCTGTTGAATAGAATGTAGCATAACGATAGAACTTATTCTGATCCTTCATTTTTTCATATGTTATGCCAAGCGGACTATTTTTATCAACAAGTCCTATAATGAAACTTCCATCCGGCTTTAAAATTCTTCTTACTTCACAAAAAGATTTTTTAACATCATCCACAAAACAAATAGTAGTTACCATCAAAGCAAAATCATAAGATTTATCTTGTAAAGGTAATTCTTCGGCTGTTCCTTCATAAACTTTCAACCCTTTATTTGTAGCGAAACGACACATTAATAAAGACGGTTCTACTCCTTCTCTAATTCCAAATGGAAGAGCAAATCTTCCGGTACCAATGCCAATTTCAATGCCTTTTTTATCTTGAGGAATAAAGTGCCTTACGGCTTCAAGTTCTGATTCATATACATATTTATGCTCTTTAAACCATTCTTCATATTCATTTAAATATTTATCGAAAGGTTCTGTCCTTGCCATATTAGTTCCATTTGCTATTATTTTATTTCGATTACCTTACCCGTTCCGATTTCAAAATAATTATCATTATAAACTTCTTTGAACATTTTGCGCGCACTGTTTCCCGAACAATGAGAAGGAGCTACAGCGAATATTTCCATCTTTAATATTCTATTTATTGTACTTCTTATTTCATCGTCTGTCTTCCGGTATAAATGAAATCCTCCCATAGCAAGATAAATTGCTTCGTTGGGAAAGAAGCTCTTTGCCCTTTCAAGAATATTAATAATTCCAGGATGAGCACAGCCGGTAATAACTACAATACCTTTTGGTGTTCTGATTGCAAGTGATTGTTCAGGAATACCGCCATCGAGTTCACCAAGCGAAAAAATGTTTGTTTGCAATTCATGAAATGATGAAACCGGAACCAGTTTTGATCCCGAATTTTTCATTTCTTCAATTAGTTGATCGGGAAATGACTGCGGATAGTAGATGGTAACATCAGAATTCTTCTTCAAAAAATAATTTAATCCGCCCGTATGATCATGATGGAAATGAGACAAGAAAATATAATCAATACTTTTAGGATCGATACTAAGTATTGCCATATTACTCAATAAAATTTCTCCGCTTTCACCTGTATCGAACAATAGCTTCATTTTTCCGGCTTCAATCAAACAAGAAAATCCCCAATCTGTTTGTAAACCCTTCTCCATTTGATAATTATCATATAAAACTGTGATGCTGACAGTCCCAACTTTGTTATTACTTTGATTTTTTATTTGAGACATTGTTAGATCTCCTATAAAAATTAATTGTATAAAAAGAAGCAGATTAAATTCAAAGAACTTAAAAGCGATTTTCATGTTTATTCTACATTTTATTTACTTTTAGTTTATATACTTCTGTCAATGGAGCATAATCAATAATTAGCATACCATTTAAATGATCAATTTCATGTTGGATAACACGAGCTGTAAGCCCATTTAATTCAGATTCTTTTTCCATTTCATCATTGTTTAAATATCGAATAAAAATAGATTTTTTTCTTTTAACATTAACCACTTTATCCGGTAAACTTAAACATCCTTCTTCCAAAAAATCTTCACCAAATCCTGTGAGTATTTCCGGATTTATCATTGAGATTAATCCTTTTCCAACATCTGAAATTATAACTCTTTCCAGAGTTCCTACCTGAGGGGCAGCTAATCCTATTCCCTTATTACTATACATGATTTCCGACATCTTTTTAATCAAATGACGAATTGCACCATTAACCTCATTTACAGGCGAGGCGACTTTTCTTAACATAGGATCCGGATAAATTTTTAGTTCATACTTTTTCAATCAATATCCTCTGACCGATTTTTACATCAGACTTTTCTTCAATTAAAAATTTTAAATGGTTTGGGAAACACAAAAGTAATGATGACCCAACACTGAAATATCCGCAGGGCGTACCTTTTTTATAATACTGCATTTCATCATAATCAATATGAATTCTATTTACATTTAATGACCCGACTGCAATTATAGCCAACAAAAAACTTTTTGTTTTAAATATAGAACCAATTGAAGCATTCTTTTTTGCTGCCTTGCTTAACATTTCTATTCCTAAAAGATTTTCCAATCCTAAGTAAACAGGCAGCCAGGATTTTCCATCATTCATCTGAGTGTATATAAATATTCCATTGTATGGAGTTATCCAAAAATGTTTATTATAAGGGTTCAAATAAAAATTGATATACATAGCATCTAAAAATTGGTTGGCATAACGACCAATCAAGTCAACCAACGGAATTTCTTTATTATTTTTGGAGATGAGATTTCCTTTATGGTTAATATTTCCGAAATGCATTGCTTTGGCTTCTACAGGACTTATTATCGCAGTATCAATTGGATCAACGACTACTTTTGTATACTCACTAAAATTTTTATTTACTCCAAGATTATCTGCTATTTTTCCAAATATCGAATTCCGTGTTGATAATTTCATTTTTTATTAAAAATAATTTAATTCTAAAAGAGTAAATAATTAATTTGATTCATGTACCTTTTTCAGAGAAAATCAGAAACCCATTCTTAATATTTACTCCAACTAATTTAACTATATTGTCACAGCCAGTTTGTAAGCACTGTGTATAGCATCCTGTGCTTTTCCAACCTCCTTTGCGTCGCCAATAAAATAATAAGGTGTTTTTCCAGTTTCCCCAAAAGGGATATAACTTTTCATTCCCGTTGCTATAACAATTTTGGTTATACCCTCAACTACGATGTTTTTTTCTTTTCCTTCTAAAAAAACCTGTGAACCCTTAACTTTAACAACTTTATGATTGATAAATATTTCAACATTTTTTGATTTTAATTTTTTAAGGGTTAAAGCTTTTTCAATCATCTCCATCCCGCGCCCTATTTCATCCATAATTTCCACAATAGTTACAAAATTATCTCCATCAACAAGCTTTGAAGCAACTTCAAGTCCAATGAGACCTCCTCCGATTACCAATACCTTTTGTCCATGAGGCAACTCATTATCATTTAAAAAATCTGTCCAGTAAAATTCTTTTAATCCTTTTATTGGAGGAATATCGGGTCTTGCACCGGTTGCCATAATGACAGCATCGTAATTCCCGTTTTCAATATCGGTTTTCATCGCTTCCTTATGTATCAATTTTATTTTATGCAAATCTATCTCGGATATAAGGTAATCAATTAAATCTTTTAAACTTTCCTTATTTGGCGGAAGGCATGCAAGATTGAATTGCCCACCTAATTTATTCTTCTCAAAAAGTTCAACTTGATGACCACGCTCTTTCAAAGTAATTGCTGCTTCCATCCCGGCAAGTCCTCCACCTACCACAGCAAATTTTTTAATGGAATCAGATTTTCTTATTTCAGGATAATCAGTATTGACCAAAGGATTGACTACGCAACTTAGTCCTTTCCCGTTCCTTACACCGCCGAGGCATCCTTCTGCACAAGCCAAACAAGGACGGATAATTCCTTCTACTTTATTCAAATATTTACCAATGAAATTTGAGTCAGCAATCATTGCCCTTCCGACGGCAAGAAAATCGGCAGCATATTTTTCCTTTATATATTCAACATCTTTAATCGAATTTATTCTTCCGACAAAAATTACAGGAACGTTAACTTTGTTTTTAATTTTACCGGCAAACCCCCACGTTTTACCCTTAGGAATAAACATATGCTGAAAAAACCAGGGCGGCGTTGAACAAACTGAGCCGGCAGAAACATGAATTGCATCAATTCCACTTTGTTCCAGTAATAGAGAGAATTTTATCATTTCCTCAATATGAAATCCGGATGGGATCATTTCATCACCACTAATGCGTGCAATTAAAGGGACATCAACGGAATTACGAATTGCTTGCAATACTTCTAAAGGGAATTTTACTCTATTATTAAAACTTCCACCATATTCATCCGTACGATCATTAACGGCAGGAGAAATAAACTGTGCAAGAAGGTAACCGTGGCCAAATTGAATTTCAATAATATCAAAACCGCATTCGACCGATCTCTTAGCCGTATCAGTATATATTTTAATTACCTTATTCATTATTTCCCTGTTAATTTTCAAGGGAGTCTCCCCGCCGTTTTCGCAAGCTTTATCGGTAGATGAAATAAAATAATTTTCCGGCAGCCTGGGATTTGCCATCCTGCCCGGATGATTAAGATGAGCAATTACTTTTGCCCCGTTTGAGTGGATCAAGTTTGTAAGGTTTTTCAATCCGTCAATCTTATCATCTTTATCAATGCCGATCTGGGTTGGTAATTCTCTCAATCCCGAATCCATGTAAAGCGGTTCTAATGTTACGGCTCCAATATATTTACTTCTAAGGTTGTAAAAACCGATATGCCGTTGATTAATAAAACCGTCACCCTCACTATAACCAACTTTAATCGGAGGCATAATAAATCGATTTCTTAATTCAAACATTTTAACCGTTCTTTTTTATTAAAAATTTGTTTTTCTTCATGTTAAAAAGCATGTCGCAATAAATATGTTTTTCTCTATCGGTAGTTAGGCGATATCTTCTATTTATATTCCATCTTTTGTTTCTAAAAATTTTTCAAGTTTGTTTATAATTCCGGCAACCTGCTTTTCAGCTCTACATTGAGTAATCATTTTACCTTCAAATCCTGCTCTATGTATCTCTTTATAATAACCCACGCTGCCGAGATAATTAACCTCTCTCTTCCTCAAAGCATTTTGCATAATTGCATTTGTATCTTTAGAATCAACCTTATTTAAAATTGCCCATACATTTTTATTCCCCATATACAAAGACATATTTGCAACAATTTCTGCTATTACAAAGGATTCGAAAGTAGGATCTACTATAACTAAAACTATATCTACATTTTTCTCAACTCCTCTGCCAAAATGTTCTATGCCTGCTTCAATATCTATAAGCGTAACAAAATCACCCTTAACAATAAAATCACGTGCAACTTTTGACATCGGTCCATCGCATCCTTCGCAAGCTTCCTGTATTTTTCCTATTTGAAATAGAGCGAGATTTTTTTTCTTTAAAGAATATTTCCCTGGAATTTCTGATAAATCTATAGCAGTTTCATTTAAAGGTAAGTTGTTATTAATCCTTGTAAGCGGAGACGGATCATCAGAAGGACAAGTAACCTTTTCCCTTCCTCCAAAAAATTCAATTAAAGGTTTAAGCGGATTTTTTTTATCAGTTAACAAACGAACTAAACCGCCGGGATTAGAAGCATCGGCATCTAATAAGATTACCCGGTATCCTTTTTTTCGCAGTTCATTTCCCAAAAGAGATACAATTGAACTTTTTCCGCTTCCCCCTTTGCCGCAAACCAAAATCCTTTTGTTTTTTAGAATCTTCATTTTATTATTAACTCATTTCATTCTTTCATAGATTTAATACAGTATTAATTTTTCTCCGTTTCAATTACTGCATCGATTCCATTCTCAGGAATAGTTTCTTTCTTCTTCGGAACCATTCTTAAAAAGTTTTCGTACTGTATTAATTCTTCAAGCCTGCAAGACCAAACGAGCTTTTCAGAACCATCTTTATCTTTCCAATATGTAATATCCGGGCAACCATCACACATACTTTGATCACCATTTGACATTAAATCAACCGGCTGAATAATCATGATTGACTGCATATACACTTTCTTGAATATTCTAAAAGGATTTACTACTAAATACTTTAAATAATTTTTAAAAGCTTTTTTAATCCCTTTATCTAAAAACCATGTATTGAATAATGTTAATCTCCCAAGGCTTAGAGTTTTGGGGGAAGCATAAGAAAGATATTTATCATGCTTGTAATGATATAATGTCATTACAAGTTCAAGAAATTTATTTTCTGCATAACCAAAAATTTTGTTTCTGTTACCAATCCTTTCCGAAAGTAGCCACTTAAAATGATCAGGTTTAGCAGTACCATTTAAAAAAGCAGCAGGCATAAAATCCGGGAATTTTCCTCTAATCTCTTTTACAACATCTTCTGCCATTAAATCCGTTATTTCTATTTTATTGGAGTGATAATGAATATCATCCCATATTATTTTTTTATCAGCTGCATAAAAATCAAATGGTGTATCAGGAGTAATGTATCTAAATAAAATAAAAACCATAGTATGAACTATATCAATATGCTTGTGCGCCCATGCAACTAAATCGGGTACAAATTGAATAGTATCGTGATAAACAGTTGAATTAAAGGAGCATGCAATTCCTCCTCTGGCTGCAAGCATTTCCGCATAATAAAGACGCAGTTCATTTAGTTCAACTTCATTTTTACCGAGCCATTTTTTTTCTCTCCCTCTACCTTGTTTGCTGTCTATGTGGAACGTAAAACCAAATACACCGGCTTTTTTTAATTCATCAAGAAGTTCATTTGTAAGAGCAATTCCGTTAGTGTTGATGATAGGCTTAAGCCCTCTTGATTTTATATCGGCTACAAGTTCTACAATATCCGGGTATAAAAGCGGGTCACCACCTGCAATTGAAATGCAATCGGATTTTCTCACTGATTGGAAGAAATCTAATTCATGTTTTACATCGGCGAGTGGCTTATGAGAATTCTTAATATTTTTTCTATAGCATCCATAACAATTTAAATTGCATTGTGCTGTTGGTTCAAGCCACGTAATCCCGTTATCCGGCATTGTCCAGGGGAGTCTATAAAGAGATTTGGGATCAATGTAATATTTTTCCATTTTTCACTCCTTGAGAAGGTTAACGAATTATTATTTTACGGTAAAAGTATTGCAGCCGCAATAACTGTAGTCCATAAACCGGTTCTATCACCTTCGGCAGTCTGAGTTATATTGAAAGTTCTTACAATTTTATCTGACATTTTAAATACTTCTTCTCTTTCGTTCCAATCTGCTTCAGCATTAAATTCGACGCCGAGCGTTGTTGCAAGCATTTGGGCAGCAAGATCCTCGGCGTAATCACCCGCAAGTTTTTCTTTTACACCAAACGGGTGGTATTCGGATAAATAACCATAATTAGATTTATCCGAAGGAATTGCCGCACCGATTGAAGCAGCTATCAATCGGTTCGGTTCGTTAGTAGAATTCCTTGCAATTACTGTAAAAGTTATTTGTCCCGGCTGGATTTCTTTTAATCCTTCTTCTCTAGAAATTCTTTTGCAGTTCGGAGGGTAAATGCTACTTACATTAACGAGATTACATTTTTCAATCCCTGCACTTCTTAGTGAAGCTTCAAATGAACTTAGGTAATCTTTGTGTTTACCAACTCCCTTTGTAAAAAATATTTTTGAAGGTACGTACAATGTTATATCCTTTTCTTTAAAAATTTTTTTATGGCAGATTTTACCGTACCGCTTAGACTTAAAACATTAATATCAATATGTTCTTTCATTAAAACGGAATATGCTTTGCGCCCGATTTCTTTTGTTAATAATACATCTGCTTTATTTTGTATTATTATTTCTGCGGCTTTAAGTCCCGCTCCATCCTGAATTCGGAATCCAATATTTTCGAAAAAGTTGTGCTTTTGGGTTTCGTCATCGTAAATAATAATAAAAGGGGAACGTCCTAAATTATTACTTACAAATGACTCTAAAGTTTTGCCCATTGATGGTACTGCGATTTTTCCCGCGTGACGGGATTTTGTTTTACCCAACATCGTTATCAATCAGATATTTATTTTCTTCCGAAACCTCTTCCCGATCCTTGGTTTCTGCCACGCCGACCTCTACCACGATTGCTATCACGGGATTTTCGTCCGAAGCCAAATTCATAGCCAGTTTCTTCATTTTCAATAGATTTGTTTCCAGATTTTTCGGTTTGATTATCCCGGCAGTGTCCTCTTCTTCTGCCGGATAAAGGACCTTTACCTTGCGGTCCCTTTCCATCTAAGTTCGGCATAATTTATCTCCTTAAGTTTTTTAAATAATAAATATTGTTGTTATATTGAACTTCCTTAATTGATTCAGATTCAATTAGAGAAAAAATTACACTATTATTTGCATTAGCTTTTTTTATAAACTCTTCAACGGCATCTTTTCGCATTGGATGAACTGCAAGAATGCTTAATAATTCTTTTTCAGCATTGGAAGTGTAAGTAAACTCAATTCCCTCATGTTGAATCAACAATTCGGTATCAATATTTAAAGTTCTAAAAACCTGGTAAGCTGCATTTAATTCATGCTCATCCGGTATTTTTACCCAGTTTTCAGCCGGGGGTCTTGTGGGAACGAGTATGTATGCTTTTTCGGGATTTATATATTTAATTAGTTCAGCAGTTTTAATAATTGATTCAAGGTTATCATTTACATTTTTAATAAGCATTGTCTCTGTTGCCAATATGCCTTTAAAAGAAGCAGCAAACTCTTCTATGCCCTGAATTATCTTTTTAAATCTTAGAATGCCGTGTGGTCTATTAATTTTCTTCCAGGTATTTTCAAGAGCGGAATCAATTTTAAGTGAAACCCAATCCGCCTGCATTAAATCATTTTGAACTTCTTTGATCCAAATCAAAGATGCGTTAGATATTACAGCTATTTTAATTCCTAATTTTTTTAATCTTTCAATTGTTTTTCCAAGATTAATATCAAGGGTTGGTTCGCCGTCCGGAACAAAAGTTATATAATCGATTTTTTCGCCATGTTTTTGTAATTGGTAAACCTTTTCAGAAACCTCATCATATATTTTTTCAGGTGAGAAGAATTCCCTCCGTTTCAAAGATAAATAATCTGTATTTCCCAGCTGGCAGTAAATACAGGAATAAGTGCAAACTTTGGGAGGAATATTATTTATTCCCAGGCTTCTGCCCAGACGGCGGGATGGTATAGGTCCAAAAACAATCATGTTAATTCACTTCGCAAATTTTTAACTGTCTGCATATCAACAGGTTCTTTAAAATGTTCTTCTATTTTGTTCACAATTGATTTAAAAGAATGTGAAACTTCCAAATCCGGTTTTTCACAAACTATAGGTTCTCCTTTATCGCTAAGAATTCGTACATTAATATCAATCGGGATTGAGCCAAGAAATTGAACACTATATTCATCGGCTAATTTTTTACCTCCCCCCGAATCAAAAAGATCAATTTTATTTTTACATAAGGGGCATATGAAACCAGACATATTCTCAATTACCCCAATGAAAGGGATATCTAATTTTTTTGCCATGTTTATAGCTCGTTCTGCATCAATAACAGAAACCTCCTGGGGAGTAGTAACAATCACGGCACAATCGGGTTTCATCTTTTGAGATATGGTAAGTATTTCATCGCCTGTTCCTGGTGGAAGATCCGCAATAAGAAAATCAAGCTCACCCCAGTCAACATCAGCAAGAAATTGATTTATCAATTTTGATCGTAAAGGTCCCCGCCAGATTACCGGCTGCCCGGGTTGAATAAATCCGGCAATAGAAACCATCTTTACATCGTTCTTTTGAAAAGGAGTAATTGATTCATTTAATATTATTAATTCATCCTTTATTCCTAACATTTTTGAAACATTAGGACCCGTAATGTCTGCATCCAATATTCCTGTGGAGAAACCTTCCATCTGAAAACAGAAAGCAAGGTTTACACTTACTGTAGTTTTACCCACACCGCCTTTTCCGCTAAAAACAGCAATTCGATGTTTGATTTTCATAACCGTTTGTTCAATTCTTTTTTCTTCTTCTTTCAGCAATATGTTTTTTTCTTTTTCGTTCATATTATATTCCTTTTAACAACCGGCGCAGTACCCTGGCGTGCCCTGCTTCATCTGCTGCCATCTCTTCCAATTTCATTTTTAATTCAATATGTCCAAGCTCTTCAGCTTCTTTGGAATGCTTTAAATAATTTTTAACATCTTCTTCTTCCATTTTTAAATCAAGTTCCAGCATGTTTCTTAATGCATTGGGTTTATCAAAATCTTTTGGAATCGTTACTGGTTCGCCTTCCAAATCTATAATTACATCTGTAAGGAATCTTGCATGACCGAGTTCATCCTTAATTTCATCTTTGAACATTTCTCTTAATTCAGTTCCTAAAATCCCGTAGGATTTTCCAGCCTGGTAATTATATCGAATAACCGTACCCAATTCTGCAGCTAAATCTTCATTTAAACTATTTATTAAATCTTCTTTTGACATGATACTTTCTCCTTTTTATGCGCTTTACTTCTTAATGTTTTTTGATTTCTGAGAAATTAAAAGTTTGTTTAATTGTTCTTTAGTAAGCGGAGTTCCAAAACCAACATATTGTACTTTTGGTGGTTGGGGATCAATAATTGGAGTCCAGGTTCCATTTTCAAAATTTTGAAACACAGAGTTGAATATAACACCATCGACAACCGGAATTACTCCATAAATTTGTTTTACTTTATTGCTGTCAAGCCACGTGAGTTTAATAGTTCCTTTTTTGATTTCCTTATCATTAGCTGTATTATGGCAATCTTCACATTTCTTTCCTTTTTTTGAGACCGAGTGGCTGAATTGTGGTGCGAAAATCATAAATGTCTTATTACCGGGAGCGACAAACGTCTGCATATTAGCTGAAGTTACTTTATTATTATAGTTCATCAAAAATGCCCAGCTGGAAACAGGTATTGCAACTCTTTTACCTTCCTTAACCATAGTTTCGAAGTGACAGTTCGTACAGCTTACAACCTTTTCAACATGGCATGCTTTGCAGTCAAGTTTGTTTCCGTGAATTGTGTGGGAAACTGTTTTGTCAATATTCTCATGACATTTTTCGCAATTTACATCCATTGCTCCTTGTTGTTTCATTGATATATATTTGATGCCATCGCCATGCATTTCGCGGGCAGTATGACAGTCCATGCATTTCATCCCTGCTGCAAAGTGGACATCAGGAGTATTAGCTTTCTCATTAATTTTCATAATTGATGCTTCTCGGGCATGGCATTTTAAACACATATCCTGATTATTTGCAGCTTCATTTGAGTATATAAATTTTCCGTCCTTTTCGGCTTTATGACAAACGTCGCAAGATTCTATGTGACAATTTTTGCAGCCAAGATCGTTATATGGAACTCCGGTTATAGTTTCAAGTCCGCCTTGAGATTTATCATACCAGTATTCCATTCCTTTTGCAGTATAATGGAGGCTTGAAGATTTAAAAAAACATTCAGGTTTTTCTGCTTCCTGTGAAAACAAAGAAGTATTATAACCAAGGAATATTATTAAGGTAAACACTAAAGAAGAAAAAGTTCTCATGTTAACTCTCCCTGTTTTATTTATTTGTTATTATTGACAGTTATATTTTTTGTACAGATATATTCATGTTTCGATTATATAAAAGTGAATAAAAATGAATCTTCACTTTAATTGGAATTTTTTCTATTGGAATAAAAAATTATTCAGTATTATTCCACCGGCTCCAAAGAGGAAATCCTTGAGAGTTCCTTAATTCAATTTTAGTATTAGCTGTTTTAATTTGCGAAGCAATTACTGCCGGTTTATCATTATAAACTACATTAGAACCCATAACAATAACTTTATCTCCTTCTTTAATGCTAAATTTCTTATAATTCAAATACCATGAAGGTCCAATATGAACTGAGATTGTATCATTTTTAGTTTTAAGATTGAACCTTACTGCATTTCTAATATATCCGTCAGGGTTAAATGTTGTTACATTTATAACTGTTCCTTTGAATGTTTCAATAATACTTGCATCGTATAATCTGTTGTAACCCATTCCCTGATTCTCTTGCATTCTTCGCTGAGCAAAGTTAGTGTCTGTCAATAATACAGCAATAAAAACCAGACAAAAGAGAATTATTGATTTTTTCATTTGAACTCCTAAAATTTTCAAGTTAATTTTTTATTAAATATTTTGATAACGCCACCAAATTAGATCCGATGAAAATTTACCTTTTGACAAATTCGATTTTGCAATAATTTCTTTTGCCAATTCGATAGTAAAAACGGATTTAATCTCTTTCTCCAGAAAACCAAGAATACTATTCCTTAAGTCTGTTATAAAAAAGAATCCATCCGGTTTCAGGATCCTTTCAATTTCATTAAGCATTTTTACAGGTTCTTCAACCAGGTGCAGCATATTAATGTTTATAACAAAGTCAAAATAATTATCCGGAAATGGAATATTCTGAACATCCGCTTTAAGGAATTTTACTCTATTGTCCAATTTTTCTTTTTGATTTTTAACATTTGCAATTTCAAGCAAAGGATCGGATAAATCTATTCCATAGAATTCACTGGAAGCAAATTTCTTGGCAAGTTCCATAAGGGTAAATCCGGGGCCGCAACCTGAGTCCAAAATTCTACCCTGCTTAAAATTTCTTTTAAACAGTTTCTCTGCTATTTTTTTGGCAAAATTTATAGACATCTTTGAATGTTTAGCCGCATACCTTCTTGCAAATTCGGGATTACTGAACCTTTCTGCGGATAATGCAGGTTTGTTATCAGGTGATGTTACTTGTTGTTTCATAATTAATTATTTGAACCATTATGATAATACAATACACTTGTACCAACTGGATACCCGCAAACCTCTGCAATAACATCGCATTTTACTTTAAACATAAAGTAGATATCACGTTTTGAGTTGAATAGTGTTTCATAATTGCCCTGTCCTTTAGCTATTATCATATCGGATGAATTGTATAAATCTAAAAAAACATTAGAACATTCCTCCAGGTCTATTCCGGCTATAACATTTCCGCTTTCTATTACTCTGCAGAGCTTGTCGATTTCCAATCTTTTAGCATCTTCCATTGTTATGTCGTTTAAGATTTCATTAGAACGGACTGCAAATACTATTTCTTTAGGTAGCAGCTGCTTAATAAGAAGCTTATCAAATAGTGCTTCCTCATAATTATCACCTATGAACAAAATCTTTTCTGCCTTATGGAGATCCTCCTTAAACTTTGGGAAAAAATCCAAATTTATATTATTTGAAGTGATAATATTAATTTCTTTTTCAATATTGAAATCTGGATTTGCGGCAAGGTCTATTGTATTTCCTGCAATTGAAGCTCTTACAGCTATTTCCAGTTTATCATCGGAAGCTTCAATCATATGAGTTAAATAATTTATGTATTTCATCGCTTCCTGGATATTTCTTGATTTTATTTCACTATAGATTTTATTTACATCAGCATATTTACAAATTATAGATTGAAGTGTTATGGAGAAATGGGGAGAAGTTTTGATATTTTTATTTACCTCCAGTTTATTCATTGTTTCATATAAAATTTGTCTTTGAGTTTCAGGACCAGAAATTCCTATCAGCTTAGCAAAGTTGTAAGCTTGTTTTACAATACAAGGGATGCATCCAGGTTGAATACTCATAATTATTTTTAAGATCCTATGAAATCAGAGTTAGTCTTATAATTGAATATTTTTCAATAGTAACCACAAAACGATAATTTATTTTATTTAATTATTTAATTATTTAATTCAACTTCTTTATAAGTAAACCACCAATCATACCCGTCTCTCGGATTCATTCTTTTTTTTGCCTCGAAGAAATCTTTTGGCGGCGGTATAATTACTTTGTCTTTAATTAATTCATTGTTTGGCCAGTTTTCCGGCATGACAACTTTATTTTTATCTGAAATCTGTAAAGCTTTAAGTGCTCTTAATACTTCATTTACCTGTCTTCCAATTTCCTGAGGATAATAAAGCATCAAGCGTATAAATCCTTCCGGATCAATTATGAAAACCGCACGTACCGTATTTGTTCCTTTACCGGGATGGATCATTCCAAGTTTTAAGGCAACATTGCCCATGTCGTCTGCAATAATAGGGAAGGGTATTTGTACATGCAGCTTTTCGTTTATCCACTCAATCCATTTAATATGAGAGAAAACCTGATCGATCGAAAGTCCTATTAATTCGGTATTCAATTTTTTGAATTCTTCATTTCTTTTGGCAAAGGCAACGAATTCCGTTGTACATACAGGAGTAAAATCGCCGGGGTGACTAAATAAAACTGACCATTTACCTTTGTAATCATCCGGTATAGTTTTATTACCGTGAGTTGTTTGAACTTTAATGCTCGGCATTTTTTCACCAATTAAAGGGATCCCGGTTTTAAGTCCATTTGTTTCCATTTGTTACTCCTATTTTATTTTAATTAAAGTTTAATAATGAATTATTAAGAGATTTACTTGAGATTCGAAATTGTTCTTTTCTGCATGCATTCAATTAGGATAAAAATCTTTCCGAATTTTTTCATTGCAAAAGAACAAATCGCTGAAAGTCAAAGCATATCACCATTAATATATTTTTTATTGATTTTCTTTTCCCGGCAATTGAGCAGTGAACCGTTAAACAAAAATCTATCAATAATCCCACCTACTATTATGAAAAGAATTGTTGGAAGCCACATCAGGCTGAAATCCTCAAAAAATCCATTAAACCATCCACCACTAACTTTTTCTCCTCCTAATAAAATCCATCCAACGATTAGAAATAAAACAGCCGGTATTCCGAAAATTATAATAAAAGCTTTTTTACATGTTTCATCCATATTATCCTCCCGGATTGAAATATTAAAATTGATGTTAATCGCCCATCTATTACACAATCGTCCATTTATCAAAAAGAGAACCAATAAATAAATTTTGTTTTTTAATTGAATTAGGGATTCGTAGCGATTTTTATGTTGCAGATATGCAACTATTGTTTTTAAATATTAAATTTATAATTATAATAAACTTTCTTTTGCAAGCTTAAAGCTATGAAGGATCAAAAAAGAGAACCCCAGGAAATTTATTCCAATATCATTCTTGATAGTGTTGCGGATGGTGTTTTCACCGTAGATGAAAATATGACTATAACTTCCTTTAACAGGGCAGCAGAAGATATAACAGGTATTGAGAAGGAGGAAGCCGTTGGTCAATTTTGTTTTGAAGTTCTAAGGGCAAATATTTGCGAAAAAGCATGTGCTTTGAAATGCTCATTAAAAACGGGTGAACGTATAATTGATAAGCGCGTGACAATACTTAGATCAGACGGAAATGAAATACCGGTAAGCATTAGCACATCAATTCTAAAAAATGAAAAGGGAAAATTTGTAGGCGGAGTTGAATCTTTTAGGGATTTATCGACTATTGAAGAGCTGAAGAAAGTAATAAAAAAAGGATATACTTTTGAAGATATAGTATCGAAGAATCATGAAATCCTGCAAATATTTGATATAATTCCTATAATTTCAAAAAGCGAAAGTACTGTTCTGATTCAGGGTGCAAGTGGAACAGGGAAGGAATTATTTGCACGTGCTGTCCATAAATTAAGTTCAAGAAAAAATGGACCGTTTATTGCAATTAATTGCGGAGCTTTGCCGGATACATTACTTGAATCGGAATTGTTCGGATATATTAAAGGTGCTTTTACTGATGCTAAAAAGGATAAACCTGGTCGCTTTGCTCTTGCAAAGGGGGGCTCTATTTTCCTGGATGAAGTTGAAAGTCTGCCTCTTTCAATTCAAGTTAAACTTTTGAGAGTATTACAGGAAAGAGAATTTGAACCATTAGGAGCAACTGCACCTGTTAAAGCAGACGTTCGGATTATAGCGGCTACGAAGGAAGATCTTGTAAAACTTGTAAAAAAGAACGCTTTTAGAGATGATTTATTTTATAGGTTAAATGTTGTTAAAATATATCTTCCACCTCTTATAAAGAGAAGAGAAGATATTCCTCTACTGGTAAATTACTTTATAGAAAGGTTTAATAAACGAATGGGGAAATCAATTGATAGTGTCTCAGCGGATGTTCTGGAAGTATTAATGCAGTATGATTATCCGGGTAATGTGCGTGAACTTGAAAATATAATAGAACATTCCTGTGTTATGTGCCAGGATATAGAGATAAAATTAAAACACTTGCCTCCTGAATTACAGGGAAATAATAAAGATATTTCAGAACAAAAATTCGAAAAATCGCTGCCACCATTTCAAGAAGCAGAAAGAAAGTTGATTATGAATGTATTGGAAAAAAATAAGGGGAGTAAAGTTATGGCTGCAAAAGAACTTAAATTGCACAGGGCGACACTTTATAGGAAGATGAAGAAATATAATCTCTTGTAATTTTTCTGTAGCAACTGTGCAACGGTGATTTTTTTATTTTTCATCTTTGCAACATTTTTAATCCTATCTAAAATTACATCACTTATTAAACCTTAATATTTATATAAAGAAAGGCATGTAAAATAAATTTAAAGTTCTGGCAGATGAATTGAAATATATAATAAAATAAATTAGTCTAAATTTTTAGGCTTATCCTATGAAGACTATTGCATTATCGATTTTTGGTAATAGAATATCATCAAGGTTAGATGTATCTGAAAAATTGATGATTGTAAAAGTCGAGAATAATACAGTTAAAAATAAAGAAACACTTCTGCTTGATTGTGCCGATATCTTAAAGAAACTCGATACTCTGGTAAAGCTTAAACCGGATGTATTAATATGTGGGGGGTTGACAAACCTGTGTGAAAAAAAACTAAGAAATTATAATATTAAGGTAATTCCGTGGATTAAAGGAGATACTGAATATATTTTAAAACTCTATTTAGAAGGATTACTTATAGGAAAAGATGAAAGAATTTTAACAAGGAATTAAAATGGAAAATCCTTTAATCCAAAATACTGAAATCTTCCAGAATCATTTTTTATATACAGAGAGTATAAAAAAGCATTTAACTATTCCCCCCAATATAATAACACAAATTCAATTTCTAATAAACCGGACTGATGAGCTTCAAACAGTATTAAAAGAAATTGATGAAATATTAAATAAAATAAGAAAGGAGTTATTAGATAATTTAGCAGAAGGTTGTAAGGATGAATGATAGGATGATTAAATATTTTATTTCCCAAAAACCATGTATACAGAATTTAATATTACAGCAATTTAATAATAGCCTGAATTCCAGGTCATTAATTTTAAAGAAGCTATATGTAACTCGAAATTTTCTTACTGAAAAATCAAACAATGGAACGGAAGATTCAGAAAAGACTGTAAGATTTCTTTATTGCCCACGGTGTGGATTAAGAATGCCAAATGCTGAAATATTAGCGTACTATGGAGGCTACTGTCCATCATGTGGGTGTAGAATGATTGAGGAAGGTCCTTTGCCTTATTCATCAAATAATCAAAAGGATAATATCAAATCAGCTACTTATGGGAATTTCAAGAAATATTCTGAAATGGAGTACTATTAGACAAAACATGGGAAGCAGAAATAAAATATTAATAATCGATGATGATGAGAATACCTTAGTATATCTCTCGATGTTTTTTGCAGAAAATGATTTTTATGTAATATCAGCTAAGAATGGAAGGGAGGGTATTCAAAAAGCATTAACTGAAAAACCGGGCATAATTATTTTGGGTATGCCCGAAGAATCGGATGTTATGGTGATACGCAAATTACAAGTTAATAAAAATACAAAAAATATTCCGGTTATTATAATTAAAGGAGTAATACCATATTTCAAAAGATTTTTAAAATTGAATGGACAATTCCAGGTGCTGAAAGACTATATTAAAAAACCTATAGACAGAGATTTACTTCTAAAGAAGGTTAAAGAACTATTGAAACCATAATTACTATTTTTATTCTATTATTAAGTCTAAAAATTGTTAATTTAAATACTTTACTTAAGCAGTAAATAAAAGAAAGGTTTGAATGTCAAAAATAATAATCAGTAAAAGAGAAATTATTGGAAACATTTATTAAATCAAAAGAATTAGTTCTTAATCCGGATTTCAATGCACAGCGTAATATAGTATTAAGAAATATAAATTATAATGAAATTGATATTCCAATAATTGAATTGATTAAAAATATATCAAAATTAGATTATTGTTTTTCATTACAAAGTTGTTATGGCCATTTTTTGTATCGAGGGCAAAATAATCAGTATAATATCAACCCGTTGCCAATTACAAATGGTATTAAAAGCATAGATTATAGAATATCTTATATCGCAATATGTACAAAGGATAACCAAGAAGGGAAAATATTGTTGAATCATCTAACTAAATTAACTTTAATTGATCCTGAATATATACAATTTGGATGTGCAGAATGGTTCTGGGAAAGGCAAATAAATTCATTTGTACTTCAGGTAGAACCTAAAAGATATATATATAGAGATAGGATTATCGTTGACTATAATGAAGCTCGATATATTGAAAAAGTTAGAAATCAGTTTTTCATAAAATTAAACGAAATAATCGAAAAATTTATCAAATAAATTATCAAACAGATATTCAAGATTATAATATGGTTGAACATTTCTTCAATTCATACTATTCCTTTCGGAATGACAAGTTTGGAATAATAGCTCCTCAACTATGGTCCTAAAATTTAATTATGTAGCAAGCAACATTAAATGGAAGTTTATCCTGATAAAGATTTATATTCAATCATCTAGATTAAAAGTAC
The DNA here is from genome assembly GCA_964448105.1 of uncultured Ignavibacteriaceae bacterium. Lineage (GTDB taxonomy): Bacteria > Bacteroidota > Ignavibacteria > Ignavibacteriales > Ignavibacteriaceae > CAVQBP01. The sequence goes on along the minus strand of CAYUVK010000004.1, from coordinate 30,470 downwards.
TAAAATATGTACGGAATTTTGCAAAAAAAGAAGGTTTAAATTTAACGAAGTTATTTCGTTTCAATAAGATAAAGTTAGAACTCTTTTCAGAGAAAATTTACCTGGGAATTTTATAGATGCTACAATATGTAGGTGTATAAATCTTCCGTAAAAATAGAATTATTAACATCAAATATTATAAGGAGAGTGATCATGAAGAGAAAATTATTTTTAAGTTCTATTTTACCCATAAGCACACTAAATTATCTTGTAGTATTGAAAATCATTTAATATAGAAAAATTTAATATTTATGCGAGTTATAAGGCGAAGCTGTATTTAGTTTAAATTAGTGGGGCTTCTTTAATTTTTAGTACTTAATTGACGAAAATTTATCCCTTCCAAATTAGGAGATAATGATGAAGGAGCTTAAAGGCATAAGCCTTTTTATATTGGCACTTATTTTTTCATTCGCATTAATGTTTGCTTTCATAGAACTTCCCGGATTTATTGATGCGACTCTTCAGGAAAAAGTTGGTTTCCCAGGCTTCGATCAAGGAATAGATGAATTTAACGCATATAAGTCCGATCTATTCATCGATTCGCTCTACCTGAGATGGATAGGGTATGCAAGCCTTACACTGATTTTCACCTTTATTGTTTTAGGTTTTGTTACGAAGAAAAGCGGATGGGCGTGGGTAGGAGCCTTTGCTTTGTTTCTACCGGTGTTTGGGCAGTTCGCTCTTAGTATGTTCTTCCTTGCTGGACTGGGAATACTCCGGGTAGGATGGCTGCCGTTTATGGATATTTCGTTTAACATTCTTCAATTAGGTAATATTATTTATCTGCCTTATTGGATTTTAATGTGGGTTGGAGGATTGTTCAATTGGAACGCTCATCAATTCATCTCCTATTTTTTTATGGCTGTTGGAGGTTTATTATTTGTTTGGGGTGTGCTTGTATGGTTACAGACTCGTTTTGGTGGAAGCAAGATTGCTTCTAATACCATCTATAAATTTTCGCGTCACCCGCAGTATGTCGGTTGGTTAGTATGGAGCTATGGACTAATGCTTTTTTCATTAAATATAAATAATATGAAAAAGAGTTGGAGTATATCATCAAGCCTTCCATGGCTGCTTGCCGTAATGATTATAATCGGTATTTGCCTTATTGAAGAAATCAGGATGAAAGAAGAGAATGGGGAAGAATATGAAAATTATAAGAAGAGTACTCCTTTTCTTCTTCCTATTCCAAGATGGTTAAAAAATATATTAAATTTTCCTGTAAGGTTATTAATTAAAAAGGATACTCCTTCAACAAAAACCGAAGCTGCAGGTGTAACATTATTTTATACCATTATATTAGTTTTGCTATCTTTATTCTGCGTTGATTTTGGAACCGTAGAACAGGATCAATTAATTTCAGGTCCAATCGATCTAAAGCATCAAATCGAATTAGTTGTTAAGGAAATTAAAATTACCGAACGGAGAAACATTCACAAACATTTCAATAGATTAAAAAATCTTGGTAGTATATCAATCAAACCATTGATAGACCTTCTTTCGGATCCCAACCCAGTGGTACGTGAATTTGCAGCGATAACACTCGGCGATATGAAAGCTAATGCGGCTATGGAATACCTTATCACCTTGCTAAACGATAAAGAAGCAAGGGTAAGAAATAACGCAGCAATTTCTCTTGGCAAATTAAGATCTGAAAAAGCACTTGCACCTTTAATTTACAAATTAAATGAATCTACAGGACCTGGGATACGAAATTTTATATATAGTGCACTGGGCGAAATAGGTTCTGAAAAAGCTTGGAGTACTTTGCTAAGCGGTACAAAAGATTCTATTTGGTTTGTTAAAAACAGTGCGATAAACGCATTATGTGAAATTGATTCAGAAGAAGCAGCGGAAATTATTAAAAATTCATTGCATGATGAAAACGCAAACGTAAGAAGAAATTCAGTCTACTTAATACTTAAGTATAAAATCAAAAGCCTTAAAGAAGAAGTTCGCTTTTTATTTGAGGATGAAGATTTTGAAACTCGCTTCTATTCTAAAATTATTTCAGAACGGCTGTGAATTTATCAAGAAGATCGTAATTACATGCAGAAATTATATATGAAAATATGTTATTCTTCTTTAATCAGATCGTTGCTGTTACGTCTGCATTTTGGGTATATATCATAAATAACAATTTTGAACTCCGGCAACGTGTTGTACTATTATTTAAACCTTTTATCGGATTTAATTTTATGAACATCATTAATCTTTCCGGAAAGCCAGCCCATTTTTTCATTTTTTACATTATCAAAAAGACTTGCATAAGGTTTTATATCTAATAAAGGTGTCCCATCAACTACATCGATATTCATAATGTCTATAATATTTTCTTGAATCTTTTCAACTTTAACAACAGAAATACCTATTTGATTCGGACGCTTTGGAGCTCTCGTTGCAAATACGCCTTGTTCCGTATCCAAAAGAAATGGGATTACTTTTAGTGAATATCCTTTCGATAAATTGAAATGATAAATTAATATTATATGTGAAAATCCTTCCAGGTTCATCAAACCTTTTAAATATTTTTTATAAACTTTAACTTTGCCCTTTATTCCATTTGCTCCCGCAGGTTGAATGGGAACACCTTCAATATTCTTAAATGGGGAATGAATAATTCCGATAGGTTTATATATTATTCCCTTAGTGTTCACGATGATGTTCTTCATGCCTGCAAGTTAAGTCAGTATCATCTTTTAATTCTCCTTTTATAAACATATTTACTGCATCTTCAATAAATTCTACATCCGAAAAGAGGGTAGTAATATTATGCTGCTTTAAATCTTCCACTACCCGCCATCCGCCCCCGGATGATACAAGATATTTACAGTCTTTTAAACCTTCAATTAAATGGGCATGACTGTGTCCTCCCCCTTCTCCATGATGCTGATGGTTTTGGTGCATCATTCTATGGTTTGTAAAAAGATTTTCCCTTAACTCTTTATTAACTATTTTGTTATCATTTATTTCATAGATCATAAATGATTTGCATCTTCCTATATGACCGGTAACTCTTTTCTGATCATCAGTTGCAATTGCAATTTTTCCTGAAAAACCTTCACTATTTGTTTCTATACCGGATTGTGTTTCTTCAGACATTTCTATCTCCATTACTTGTTTTTAATAATTGTCCATCATTTATCCTGATGGCTTTACCATTTAAAATACTGTCGGCAACTTTCTTCCTGGCATTTTCCAATATCCTGCCGAAAGTTGCTCTTGATATATTCATTTCTTTAGCTGATTCTTCATGCGAATATGCAAGAAGATCGGCAAGTCGAAGAGATTCTAATTCATCATATTCAAGAATTACCTCTTCTAAATCGTACATTGGAATTCCTCTTGGTTTGAAATAATATGCTGAGGGATTGCAGCAAACCTTGCGGTGTTTTCTTGGCCTTGGCATCTTCCTATTTATTTAGTAAAAATTTTATTGTTTGAAATTATTTTAATTTAGTTATGAGCATATGCTCAAAAATATAAAAAAATTATTATAGTTTCAAAGCAGATTGCAGTATCTTTTTAAGTTTTTGAAAATTTTTTTTCATTGAAATTTAATTGCAGTATAATGTTCAAATCATTTATTAATTTGAAACAACTTATTCAATCACAAAACTATTACTGTAAATTATTTCAACATCTTTCCTTGAATTAAGTTTATAAAAAGAGAAAAATTGATAGAACATTAAAATAATAGCATTAATATTTGTGAGTTAGTCATGCAAACCAGTTATTGAATCTCTCAACAGAGAGACAAAGAATTTTTCATATATGATAATTTCGACAACTTATCTTTATAAATAGAAGCAAATTAGGTCTTTTTTAATGGTATATATTTTGACTTTCTTAAAAAAATAAATAATAAAGACCTCAAGTTCTTTATGATATCCGATAATAATCAATCAAGCTTAAACTGTCCATTTTGTAACAGTTCCAGGATAATTAAGCATGGAAAAACTTCGGCTGATATTCAGCGTTATAGATGTTTATTTTGTCATAAGACATGGGTTCAAAATAAAGTAGCAAAACATCAACCTGACATTGGTGCTCTTACTGAAGCATATTTAAGCGGTTATTCTTACAGAGACCTTCGTGCAATTTATCCAAGTTCGCCTATCAGAATCAATCAAAAAATAAGGGAATATTTGGTAGGCTGCTCTCAATGGGAAGACTATTTAGATGCGTGCACACCAAAACACGAAGCACGTTTAATTCATCTTGTTGGGAAAAAATTTAAATGCAATTCGGGAGGCAATAAAGAACATTCAATGTTTCTTGCTCTTGCAATAGATGCTTTATCAACTGTTGTCCTTGGATTTGAACTTGGCAAGAAAGATACGGCAGATGTATGGATTAGACTTCTGGACAGAATGAACTGCAGAGGATTTGTTTGTCCTACTTTTATGTCTTACGGATTTAAAACAATTGATGAGGCGTTGAAAGTTGTTTTCCCTTACTCAACAACATTTAATAATTTTACAAGAGCTTGTTACGATAAACAGCTAAAGAATGAATTATATTTTTCCCCCGATATTAAGAAATTAATTTTGGAAGCAATAAATGCTTATAAGACAAATCAATCATACCAGTTTGCAAATTATCTGGTGATATTTAAAGATAAAAGAATGAAAGAAATTGTTCTGAATTCTAAAGATTATTTTATTAACCGTCTGCAGGAAAGAATAAACAAAAAACCTACAATTCGTTTCGAGGGATTATGCAGGGCATTTCAAAAAAGATTTGAAAAATTCCACATGATCAAATATGATCCAAACCCTATAATCAATGGTTGGATAGCTTGGTGGATGCTTGTACCTCTTCCAATTGGCTTTAGCAGACTCTCATTATATCTTCAACATCCATGTGAAACACATTTCAAAAATTTTAATTGCGGAACTCTGCCTATTCCTTTAAAGCTTTCAATAGATAGTCCTGAGATGAGAACATTTATTGTTGAGCTTGCAGTAAGATCGATACACATTCCTATCTAATAAAAAATTTATACTACTTTTCTATCTACTTTCTTTTCAATGATTTAAGAATGCAACACATAGATTACAAAACCTAATTTTGTATTGAGTTTACTAAGCCCCTTCTTTAATTTTATTTTGAAATTTTGAACTATGTTGTTTTCATGGGGAGTATCATGAACTTTACAAAAGGATCTTTAATTAATAAAGATTGGTTTTTACTATGGATGGGTCTTTTGGAATTTATCTTCTCCTTAGGATTCTATACAAATGTTGATGCTTTAAACTTTAGAATTAAAACAAATACTTTTAATTCTAAAGCAACGTCAAAAATGTCGGAAAACTTCCCTGGTATCTTTTCACTATTCAATAAGAGATTCAAAAATAATTGGAATAAATAAAGTGCAGGAAAATAACAAATTAATTGATGAATTAAATAAAATAGAATATGAACCGCTTTTACCTATGGAGAAAAAACTAGTCGGTTGGTGCATATGCTGGGGAATTATTCTGTTAGGTTTATTAATATGGATGAGTGTCACTTTTTCCTAGAGTAAATAAAGGTGAAAATTTTTATTGATTTCTGTTTTTAATAGAAAAGATCGAACGAATTTAAAAAATAACTTGGATAGTAAATCTAAAAATTATAGGAGATAAAATGGCTGAAAAAAAACGCGAAACACCAAAATTAGATGAACTTGAAAAAGGTGCTTGGCCTAGTTTCGTTAAGGAAATTAAAACTGCAGCTGAGAAAAATCCAATGGCCAATGATCTGTTGGGTCAGTTAGAACGGTCCTATGATGAAAGGATCGGTCACTGGAAACATGGTGGCATAGTTGGGGTTCTTGGATACGGCGGTGGGATTATCGGAAGATACTCTGATCTCCCCGAAGAATTTCCTAATATATCCCACTTTCATACATTTCGTATAAATCAACCTGCGGGATGGTTTTATACTTCGGATGTTCTAAGAAAATTATGTGACATATGGGAAAAGCACGGTTCAGGTTTAACAAATATGCACGGTTCAACCGGAGATATTGTTTTCCTCGGAACTAGAACTGAAGAATTGGAACCTACCTTTAAGGAATTAACAGAATTAGGTTTTGATCTAGGTGGTTCCGGCTCCGATGTAAGAACACCTAGCTGCTGCTGCGGTATGGCACGCTGTGAATGGGCTTGCTACGATACTATGGCATTAACTTACTTTTTAACTATGCATTATCAGGATGAACTTCACAGACCGGCTTTTCCGTATAAATGGAAATTTAAAATGTCAGGTTGTCCTAATGATTGTGTGGCATCAATTGCCAGATCGGATATGTCAATTATCGGTATCTGGAAAGATGATATCCAGGTAGATAAAAAAGCTGTAACCGAATATGCAGATTCAGGATTGAATATACAAAGAGATGTGGTTAATAATTGTCCTGCTAAATGCATGGAATGGGATGGAAAGGAAATTAAGATAGATAACAAAGCTTGTGTTAAATGTATGCATTGTATAAATGCAATGCCAAAGGCTCTTTCTCCAGGTAAAGATCGCGGTGCTTGTATTCTTATTGGTTCAAAGGCACCAATTGTTGAAGGTGCGCTCCTCTCTTCGGTTCTTATTCCTTTTATAAAACTCGAACCTCCTTATACTGAACTCATAGATATAGTTGATAGAATTCATGAAGTATGGTCAGAAAACGGGAAGAACCGCGAAAGAGTTGGTGAATTTATTCAAAGAGTTGGGATGGGTAATTTCTTAGAGGCTATTGGAGTTGAACCAATACCTGAAATGGTTGCGCATCCAAGGGAGAATCCTTACGTCTTCTATGAAGAATATTATGAAGAAGATGGTGAAGATTCTGAAGAACAAGAAGAAGAAAAGTAATTTTTATAAATCAAATTTTGGAATCTAAAATTACATTTATAAGGAATAAAAAAATGGCTGAAGAAAAAAAGAAAAGACTTACAGATATTGGACCACCACACTATGAAAAATTCTTGCCTCCAATTATTAAAGAAAATTATGGTAAGTGGAAATATCATGAGATCTTGAAACCGGGAGTTATGGTTACAGTATCCGAAAGCGGTGCAAAATTATTTACGGTTCGTGCAGGTTCATCCAGGCTTCTTAGTATTGATAAAATCCGGGCTTATGCAACTCTAGCAGATAAATATTGTGACGGATATTTAAGATTTACCAGTCGTCATAATGTTGAATTCTTGCTCACGGATGAATCTAAAATTGAACCGTTAATTAAAGATTTGCAGGCTTTAGGTCATCCAGTTGGTGGTATGGGAAATTCAATATCCAGTATAGTTCATACACAAGGGTGGGTTCATTGTCATTCGGCAGCTACAGATGCATCCGGCATTGTTAAATCTGTTATGGATGAATTGATTGAGTATTTTACAGATATGAAATTACCTGCCAAACTCCGTATTGCATTAGCATGTTGTTTAAATATGTGTGGTGCAGTTCACTGCTCCGATATAGCAATATTGGGAATCCACAGACGTCCGCCAAAAGTTAATAGAGATAGACTAAAAGCAATGTGTGAAATTCCATCGGTTGTTTCAGCTTGCCCTACAGCAGCTATTAAACCTGCAACTTATGAAGGAAAACCATCTGTAGAAGTTATAGAAGAAAGATGTATGTTCTGTGCAAATTGCTACACAGTTTGTCCTGCAATGCCGTTAAATGATCCGTTAAATGACGGAGTTTCAATTTGGGTTGGCGGTAAGGTATCAAATGCAAGAAGTGAACCGATGTTTTCCAAGCTTGCTATTCCATTTATACCTAACAATCCGCCAAGGTGGCCTGAAGTTGTAGATGCTGTTAGAAATCTTGTGGAAGTATGGGCACAGAATGCCAGACCTTATGAAAGAATGGGTGAATGGGTTGAACGCATTGGATGGCCCAAATTTTTTCAGTTAACTGGAATTCCTTTCCAGAAAGAACATATAGACGATTTCAAACATGCCGGCTTAACATTTAAACGATCGGCACATTTGACTTATTAAAAGGAGATTATTATGGCTGAGCAAGTAAATGTTGAAGAAGTCTCAAATGCAATGTATAAATTGATAAAAGACAGCATGGGACAGAAAAAGTGGAAAGCTACCGATTTAACTAAAGCAGTTAATGAATTATTTGGTGATAGATGTGATAAAACTTTAGCTAAATCTGCTATTAGGGAATTAATAGAAAGTGGAAAATGTGTCTATACATATTTTGGCGGTAGCTTTATTGAAATTCCACATAGGGAAGGTGCTGAGAATTAAAGAGGAAGGTAAAAGGAAATAGAGGTATAGGAATTAAAATCCTGGAATATTAAGAAGGGATTTCCCTTATACCCTATACCCCTAAACCTAATTAATTGATTGTAGGAAAATGAATTCAGGTAATTATCCGAGAATTGTAATCAGCGGACTATCAGGAGATTCAGGTAAAACCGTAGTAACCTGTGGCTTACTTGCTTGTTTAAGGGATAGAGGAATAAATGTATCTGGCTTTAAAAAAGGACCTGATTATATTGATGCTGCCTGGTTGAGCTTATCTTCAAGTAAACCAGCCAGGAATCTTGATACTTATATGATGGGATTTAAAAAAGTCAAAAAATCATTTCTAAGAAATGCTTGCAACGATGGTATCAATATTATTGAAGGGAATAGAGGTCTCTTTGATGGAGTTGATAATAAAGGAATTCATAGCACAGCCGAACTTGCAAAGCAGCTTCAAACTCCGGTTATTATTGTGCAGGATATTTCCAAAGTTACTCGGACTGCAGCTGCGTCAATCTTAGGATGTAAAAACCTAGACCCTGAATTAAAGATTCAAGGGGTGATTTTAAACCGGGTCGCGGGCGAAAGACATGAAAGAATTGTTAGAGAAGCAATCGAAGAAATAACTGGAATTCCTGTCGTAGGTGCAATTCCTAAATTGTCAGGTAAACTAATTTTACCTTCAAGATATCTTGGATTAATAACCCCGGGTGAGTTTGAACAAAAATCACTGTTTCTTAAGGAACTAGAAAATATTATTAAAAATAGTATTGATGTTCAAAAAATGTTGAATATTGCAATAAATGCACCTCAAATAGAATTAGATGAATTTGAAGATAATGAACCTCAAAAAAATTCTAAACCGGCTAATGTAAAAATAGGTTATTTCAAAGATAAAGCATTCTCATTTTATTACCCTGAAAACCTGGAAATGCTTATTAAAGAAGGTGCTGAACTTATTCCAATTTCTTCTACACATAATGCATACTTTGATGATCTTGATGCTCTATATATCGGCGGCGGATTTCCTGAGATGAATCTTTCTTATTTAACAACAAACAGGGGAATGATTGCCGCTATAAAAAAAATGGCTGAAGACGGTTTGCCTATTTATGCAGAATGTGGAGGTTTGATGTACCTTGCAAAAGAAATTGTGTGGAAAGAGAAAAAATATTCTTTATCAGGGGTACTTCCAATTTCTATTGAGATGCATGATAAACCACAAGGTCACGGCTATTGTGAAATGGTAGTTGATCGCAAAAATCCGTTTTATGATAAAGGTACAATAATAAAGGGGCATGAATTTCATTACTCAAAAATATTTGATTATGATCCTGAAATAAAAAGTTGTCTTGCAGTTTCGCGGGGATGCGGCTGTTTTCATGAAAGGGATGGATTAACATATAAAAATGTTTTTGCGAGTTATTTACATGTTCACGCACTTGCAACTCCTGAATGGATAAACGGAATGATCAAATGTGCAAAAAATTATAAAAATTTAAAAACTACCCGGTTTATCGGGATTAATTAAAAGGTGAATTCAATGGCAAAACAAAAAGAATTAAATGAAAAATTGATAGATACATTAAAACAATGGCAAAAGGTTGAAGATGATTCTGTAAAATCAACTTCAGAAATTATTGCAAAAACTAAAAATCCAATTGTCCGGCAGATTATGGAAATAATCCGCCAGGATTCTGCAATGCACAAAAAAGTTCAGCAGGTAATTATAGATAGTTTCGAAAAAGAAGCTCTCTATTTATCTCCTGAAGAATTGGGAGATGTTTGGAATATGGTGGAAAAACATATTGAGCTGGAAAAAGAAACTATTAGATTAGCTGAAGAATCCAGGAAAAATTCCAAGAGCTTTTTCGTCAGGTATTTACTTGGATATTTAATGACTGACGAACAAAAGCACAATGAAATTTTACAGCAGATGGAAGATATTAAATCCGGTATCTATCCTTATGCATAAAGCAGTTTGAGATTAAGCCGGTAAATTCATTTTGAAGAAAATTAGTATATGTACGGAGTTTAATAAATGGCAAAGTTAGTAAAAAAAACAAAAAAACCTTTAGGTGGATTAAGTTCCAGGTCTTCAGGGAGTTCTTCTGTAGAAACATCATCGCTTCGACCGGTACAAGTTCCTAAAACCCCTCCCTGTTCTAATGGTTGCCCTAATGAAACTAATATAAGAGAATTTTTAACAACTATTAGTCAATCGGAAGATTGCGGAAGAACTAGTAAAGAATCATTTGAAAAAGCGTGGGGAATATTAACAGAAAAGAATCCTTTCCCATCAACTTGCGGAAGAGTCTGTCCTCATCCTTGCGAGGTTGAATGTAACCGAAATCATAAAGATGCTCCGGTTAGTATAAATAATCTCGAAAGATTTGTTGGCGATTTTGCTTTGGAAAATGACTTTAAATTAAAGGTGTTATCTGAAGAAACTTATCCTCAAAAAATTGCAATTATTGGAGCAGGTCCTTCAGGATTATCCTGTGCTTATCAGTTGACAAGAGGAGGATATAAAGTAACTGTTTATGAAGCTTTCAGCAAACCTGGTGGAATGTTAAGGTATGGCATACCCGATTATAGATTACCCCAGGATATTCTTGATAAAGAAATAAAAAGGATTGAAGAGCTTGGTGTTGAAATTAAGTGTAATCAGATTATAGGGAGAGATGTTCCTTATGAAGATTTGCAGAAAAATTATGATGCAATTTTTGTAGGTATAGGTGCTCATAAGGGTAAGCTGCTCGGTATTCCAAATGAGGAAGCTTCAAATGTATTCACTGGTACTGAGTTTCTAAATAAAATTAATTCAGGTGAAACAATTCAAGTTGGAGATAGAGTCCTTGTAGTTGGAGGTGGAGATACTGCGATTGACGCTGCGCGCGTTTCAAAAAGACTGGGGGCTGATGTAACAATTGTATATAGAAGGACAAGAAAAGAAATGCCTGCAATTGAAGAAGAAATTGTCGGCGCTGAAGAAGAAGGTATTAAAATAGAATTTCTCGCTGCACCGGTTGATTTTGAAAAAAATGACGGACTGGTAACTAAAATGAAATGCCAGAAGATGGAATTGGGAGAACCTGACCAATCCGGGAGGAGACGACCTGTTCCAATTCCTGACTCCTATTTTGATTTGGGTGCATCTACTGTTATTGCTGCAATTAGTCAGGAGCCGGATTTTACCGGGCTGGATAATTTACGTGAAGGAAAAGAATGGATCAAAACAGATGAAAATTATTTAACAAAAGTTAATGGTACTTATGCTGGCGGTGATGCTCTTGAACTCGGCTTAGTTACAATAGCAATTTTTAACGGGAGAAAAGCTGCTGAAACAATTCATAACAGGTTCCAAAATATTGAACCGGAAAAAGTAACAAAACCGCCAATAATTACGCATGACAGGATGGTGTTAAGCTATTACGAAAGTAAATTGAGAAATGAACCGTTTAAACTAAAACCTGAAGAAAGATTGAATGATTTAAACCTTGAAATTACTTCTACATTAACAGAAAAGCAGGCTATAGATGAAGCAAAAAGATGTATGAGCTGCGGTTCATGTTTTGATTGCGGGACTTGCTGGAGCTATTGCCAGGATCAAGCAATAGTAAAACCGGTTATTAAACATCAAGCATATAAATTTAAATTAGATTTTTGTAACGGCTGTAAAAAATGCGCGGATAATTGTCCCTGCGGATATATAGAAATGAGATAAAAATTCTAAGATACATTATTATGGATATCTGATACCAGATAAACAACCATCCGGTATCAGGAATCTGTCATCAGGTATCTTAGCAAATATAGTTAAAATAATAAAAATTAAGATGTCGACTAGAAGTTAGTTTATTAAACACTTTATCATTAACAAATAATAAGGAAAGTATTATGCCAATTTTTGAATATCAAGATCTGAAAATTGAAGTTGACGAAGATGGCTTCATTGAAAAACCTGAAGCATGGAATGAGGAAGTAGCAAAAGCATTAGCTTCCACTGAAGATGTTTCTGAAATGACTGAAGCACATTGGAAAATAGTTCATTACCTTCGAGATTATTACAAGAAATATGGAATAGCACCAATGATTCGCAAACTTTGCAAAGAGACCGGATTTTCTCTAAAAGAGATTTATGAATTATATCCTTCGGGTCCTGCCAAAGGTGCCTGTAAAGTAGCTGGTTTGGCTAAACCGACAGGATGTGTGTAAATATGTAAACCTTCGAGGTTAACGACCCCGTTTTTCGATTCGAAAACCTCGAAGGTTAGGATAATAATGAAGTTTAAGAATTATGCTCAAAGAATTGTTAGTAAATAAGAAGTCATCAATTGTTGATAATTGGATTCAGTTAATTGTTGAAACTTATCCTTCGAAGACTTCAAGTTTTTTAAAATCGCAAAAAGATAGATTTAGTAATCCTGTTGGTTATACAATATCGAGCAGTGTTGAAAAAATATTTGAAGAGATCATCAGCCAAAGAGATATTGAAAGAATAAAAATATTTTTAAATGATATAATAAAAATAAGAGCTGTCCAGGATTTTTCACCTTCTCAGGCTACTGGATTTATTTTTTCTTTGAAAAAGGTATTACGTAAAGAACTTGAACAGGAAATTATCGAAGGAAAAATTCTAACAGAAATAATTGATATTGAGTCATACATTGATAATGTAGCATTAGTTGCATTTGATTTATATATGGATGCAAGAGAAAAACTTTTTAAAATTCGTGTAAGTGAAATAAAATCACAATTAGCCTATAATAAGGGAATAACGGAATAGCGGAGATCAGGTTGAAAGGTATTGAGGTATACGGTATAAAAATATAGGGCGTCTTTACCCTATGTCCATATACCTTATTTCCCTTATACCTAACAATCTTGATTCTATTAGGAAAATAAAATTGAAGAATTTCTGAATCGAAGGAAATTAAAATGAACATTCTCTTTTCACTTGTTGCTGTTTTTGTATTGATAATTGCAGCTATGTTTGGTACCGGCACATTAAAACTGGATTTTCTTTTTGGAATTATTATTCCTTATGCCGCATTAGCAACCTTTATTGTGGGAATTATTGGCCAGGTAATTAAATGGGCACGTTCTCCGGTTCCCTTTCATATCCCTACGGTTGCGGGTCAACAAAAATCTCTTCCTTGGATAAAAAGCAGCAAACTGGAAAGTCCAAGCTCAACTTTAGGTGTTATTGGAAGAATGCTTCTGGAAATTTTATTCTTCAGATCTTTATTTAGAAATACAAAAGCAGAAATAAAAAATGGACCTAAATTAGCTTACGGAAGCAGTAAGTATTTATGGCTGGGCGCTATAGTTTTCCATTGGTCATTTTTAATTATTGTTTTGCGGCATTTCAGGCTTTTCATGGAGCCAATTCCTTCTTTTGTAATTGCTCTGCAGAATCTTGATGGTTTTTTCCAGGTTGGTCTCCCTGTACTGTTTATTACAGATGCACTGATTTCAATAGCACTTTTATTCCTGATATTTAGAAGAATTTTTGATTCCAAGATAAGATATATTTCTCTGGCATCAGATTATTTCCCGCTGTTTTTGATCCTTAGTATTGCAGTAACCGGAATTTTAATGCGGTATTTTGATAAAGTAGATATTATAAAAGTAAAAGAACTCGCAATTGGTCTATTCACCTTTCACCCGGCCGTTCCGGCAGGGATTGGAGTTTTATTTTTTATTCATTTATTCCTGGTTAGTGTTTTAATAGTATATATCCCTTTTAGTAAGCTGCTGCATATGCCGGGAATATTCCTTTCACCAACGCGAAATTTGGCAAACAACAGCCGGATGAAAAGACATGTTAATCCCTGGAATCGACCCGTCAGAGTTCATACATATGAAGAATATGAAGATGAATTCAGGGATAAGATGAAAGCAGCGGGATTACCGTTAGATAAGGAATAGGAATGGGAAATGGAAGATGTTAAATGGAAATCCGCAATCCGAAATTAAAGCAGGAGTATAGAGTATAAACGATGTCTGAAAAAAAATTAAAACCTGAAGAATTAGCTGGTGATATAAATTATGAACCTAAGCAAAGAGTCTGGTTAAATCCGGCTGTTGAGTTTAAGCATGGAGTATATAATTACAGTGGAATCCCGAAGAATGTTGAATACCTTGAATTACCTAATCCAAGGAAATGGCAGCCAACCGATCCGGATTGGCAATTACCTGAAAACTGGAAACAAATTATTCTTGAAGGGTTGAGGGATAGGTTAAATAGATTCCGTACACTTAAGTTGTATATGGATATTTGTGTCCGGTGTGGTGCCTGTGCAGATAAATGCCACTTCTTCTTAGGTTCCGGCGATCCTAAAAATATGCCTGTGCTTAGAGCTGAGCTTTTAAGATCAGTTTACAGAAATGATTTTACTCTTGCCGGGAAACTATTTGGCAAATTTTCCGGCTCTCGTGAATTAACTATTGATGTAGTAAAGGAATGGTTTTACTATTTCTTTCAATGTACACAATGCAGGCGCTGCTCAGTTTTCTGCCCTTATGGTATTGATACTGCAGAAATTACAATATTAGTAAGGGAATTGCTTAACCTGATTGGGATTAATATTGATTGGATAATTACTCCTGTTGCTAATAGTTTTCGAACGGGTAATCATCTTGGCATTCAGCCGCATGGTTTTAAGGATAGTATCGAATTTGCGGTTGATGAATTGGAATCCCTTACCGGAATAAAGGTAGATGTGCCGATCAATAAAAAAGGTGCAGAAATTCTCTTTATTGCTCCATCTGCAGATTACTTTGGAACTCCTCATTATTTCACTTTGCTTGGTTACCTTGCATTATTTCATGAAATAGGGCTGGATTATACCTGGAGCTCCTATGCTTCGGAAGGCGGGAACTTCGGTTCATTTATTTCTCATGATCTTATGAAAAGCTTAAATGCAAAAATGTATGCAGAAGCTAAACGGCTGGGAGTTAAGTGGATTCTTGGCGGCGAGTGCGGCCATATGTGGAGAGTAATAAATCAATATATGGATACATTAAATGGACCTGCGGATTTTTTAGAGGAACCGGTATCACCAATTACCGGAACTAAGTTTGAAAATACTAAATCCACGAAAATGGTTCACATCTGTGAATTCACAGCCGACTTGATTAAAAATAATAAAATTCAATTGGATAAAAATCGGAATAATCATCAAAGAATAACGTTCCACGATTCATGTAATCCTGCACGTGCTTTGGGTTTAATCGAAGAGCCAAGATATATAATTAAAAATGCCTGCAATTATTTCTTTGAGATGCCTGAGAATACAATTAAAGAGCAAACATTTTGCTGTGGGAGTGGGGCAGGTTTAGGAACAGATGAAAATTTGGAAATGAGAATGCGGGGTGGATTACCAAGAGCTAATGCGGTAAAGTTTGTCAAAGAAAAAAATGGTGTGAATTTCCTTGGGTGTATTTGTGCAATTGATAAAGCAACACTGCCGCCGCTTATGGATTACTGGGTAGGTGGTGTGGACGTTGGCGGTGTACATGAATTAGTGGGTAATGCATTAATAATGAAAGGTGAAAAGGAAAGAACAACAGATTTACGTGGAGATCCGTTAGCGGAATAACTGAACTTGATACTCGATGCTGGATACTCGATAATATAAAATTAATTGGAAATAAAAATGAATTATAAAGATCTTGAAATTTGGCGGTTAGCAAGAGAAGTAGTAATTGAAATTCATGAGATGACACTTAATAAGTTACCGAAATTCGAGATGTTTGAAGAAGGAAGCCAAATTAGAAGATCTTCAAAAACTGTTAAATCAATAATAGTAGAAGGATATGGCAGAAGAAATTATAAGCAGGATTTTATAAAATTTTTAATCTATGCTTTGTCTTCAAATGATGAAACTATTGACCATCTTGAAACACTTTTTGAAACTAAATCATTAAAGGATGAAAATCTTTATAATGAATTAAAAGAGAAACTCGATAAACTTGGAAGAAAATTAAATAACTTTATCCAAAGTGTAGAGAATCAACACATTAGTAAAAAATAAAATTGAAGGATATCGGATATCGAGTATCAAGAATCGAGCATCGAGTATCCAGAATCAGTTTTGTAAAAGGGATAAACAATGTATGATGCAGGGAAAATAATATTGGGATTAATAATTTTTGTAGGGTTGTTTACCTCACCAATCTGGTATGATCTTTTAAATGGAAAAGCAGCACTTAAACGACCTGATCTGGTCCTCCCTTCAAAAGAAAATCAAAAAGAATGTGTTGCTGATACAACATTTATGAGATCCAATCATATGATTTTGCTAAATGATTGGAGATACGAAGTAGTCAGAGAAGGGAAAAGAATATTTGTATCGGAGCAACATAAAAATTTTGATATGAGTCTTACAAAAACCTGTTTAAACTGTCACTCAAATGCATCAAAATTCTGCGATCAGTGTCATAATTATGTAGGTGTCTCCCCTTATTGCTGGGATTGTCATTCTGAACAACTACATCCGACTGAACATGGATTGATATCTAAAAAGATGGAGAGCAAACAATGAACAAGAGTCGAAGAAATTTTCTAAAAATAGCCGGTATAACTGCAATAGGAATTGCTTCAGATAAATATATAAGTGCTCGTACTCAAGATACTGCATCTAAATTAGCTAAAGTTATAAATCCCACTAAGAAGTTAACTAGGACAAAAGTTGTTAAGAAAGAAAGACTGGCAATGGTTTTGGACTTGAAGAAATGTATATCTCAAAACGGCTGCACAAAGTGTATTGATATCTGCAATAAAATCCATAACATACCTGATTTTGGTGAAACAAAAGACGAAATAAAATGGATCTGGAAAGAACCGTATGAAAATGCCTTTATAGATCAGGAAAATTTTTACATGACAGATGAATTTAAAGACAAAAAGATCCCTGTCTTTTGTAACAATTGTGATAATCCGCCGTGTGTAGAAGTCTGCCCGACACAGGCAACATTTAAACGTGATGATGGAATTGTAATGATGGATTGGCACAGGTGTATTGGATGCAGGTATTGCATGGCTGCTTGCCCTTATGGTTCAAGGAGTTTTAATTGGAGAGACCCGAAGCCTTTCATAAAAGATGTTAATCCTGATTTCCCGACCCGAACAAAGGGTGTAGTTGAGAAATGTGAATTCTGTGATGAAAGACTTTCGCAAGGTTTACCTCCGGCTTGTGTTGAAGTTTGCCCTGAGAAGGCATTGGTCTTTGGTAATTTAAATGATCCTCAATCTGAAGTAAGAAAACTATTAAAAGAGAATTTTTCAATAAGACGGAAACCAGGTTTGGGAACAAACCCTGAAATCTATTATCTCGTATAAGGTTTAAAATATGTTAGAACATGCATTAAAAGGAAATAAAAAATATTGGGGATGGTTATTCTTTTTATCCTTAATAATTATTATCGGGTTTTATTTTTACTTGAGACAGTTAAACTATGGATTGGGAATAACCGGGATGAGCAGAAATGTCAGCTGGGGTCTTTACATTGCTCAATTCACTTTTATAGTTGGTGTGGCTGCATCAGCAGTGATGGTTGTCCTTCCATATTATTTGCACAATTATAAAGAATTCGGGAAAGTAACAATTCTAGGTGAATTTCTTGCAATCTCTTCTGTTATAATGTGTATTCTTTTTGTTACTGTTGATCTCGGACAGCCATTCAGGATCGCAAATATTTTTTTATATCCCACATTTCATTCTTTAATGTTCTGGGATGTGCTTGCATTAAGCGGTTACCTCGTAATAAATGTTATAATAACACGTGTAACACTGAGTGCCGAAAATAAATCGATGGCTCCGCCAAAATGGATAAGATCTGTTATTATTCTGTCAATTCCTTGGGCCGTTAGTATTCACACAGTTACAGCATTTTTATTTGCAGGCCTTGCGGGAAGGCCTTTTTGGCTGACTGCTATTCTTGCCCCGAGATTTTTGGCATCTGCATTTTCAGCCGGGCCTGCATTGCTGTTAATTTTTTGCTTAATATTAAGAAGAATTACAAAGTTTGATCCCGGTAATGAAGCAATTAAAAAGTTAGGACTTATAATCACATATGCTATGTGTGTAAATGTATTTTTCATATTGATGGAATTATTTACTACAATCTACAGCGGTATTCCCGATCATAATTCTCATCTCCAGTATCTTTATATAGGACTTGATGGGAATGCACGGTTAGTTCCCTGGATGTGGACTTCAGCTATTCTGGCTATTGTCGCATTAGTATTTCTTATTGTGCCCAAAATAAGAAATAACCAAAAAATGTTACTAATAGCCTGTATAATAGTTTTTTTATCAATATGGATTGATAAAGGTTTAGGTCTGGTTATAACCGGGTTCATACCTAATCCATTTGGAAAGGTTATTCAATATTGGCCGACAATACCGGAATCTTTCATTGCCCTGGGAATTTGGGCAGTTGGAATCTTTTTGATAACTATTTTTTACAAAATTGCTCTTTCGGTTAGAAGAGAAATAGAAATTTGATATGTCAAAGTGTATAACGTAATTATTATAGGTGGAATGGCAGCAGGCTGTAAAGCTGCCGCAAGATTGAACAGGTTATCTTCGAATTATCAAATAACGATAATTGAAAAGAGTTCATACATTTCCTTCAGCAGTTGTGGTTTGCCTTTATTTGCAGCAGGAGAACTTAATGATTTATCCGATCTCAATAAAACTCCGTATGGTATTTTAAGGGATGAATTTTTTTTTCGTGATGTTAAAGGTATAAGGATATTATTAAACACCGAAGTAAAAAAAATTGATACCGTAAGGAATGTGGTTCAATGTAATTATAAAGAAGAAGAGTTTGAACTTTCATATCATTTTTTAATATTGGCGACAGGTACAGAATCAATAGAACCGAATTTTCCATATACTTTATCTCCATTGATCTCATCGTTTTATTCTCCTGCAAGTATAAAATATTTTAGACAGGCTGTTCAAAAAGGGGAAATAGAAAAAGTGGCAATAATCGGATGCGATTTCTCAAGCTGCGAAATAGTTGAGGCATTCAGTTCAATTTGGGGTATTGAAACTATTTTAATTGAAAAAGAACATTCACTATTAGCTTCTTATCTTGATCCTGAAATTTCAAGTTTTGTTGAGAGTTGCATTAAGTCAGATAAAATTCGATTGTTGCTCTCAACATCAGTAGATAAAATTGAAATTAATGAAAAAGAATTACCTGTTATTTTTTTAGGTAATGGGGAAAAGATTGTTTCGGATTATGTTTTTTATTGTCTTGGAGTAAAACCGAATACAAATCTGGCCTGCAAATCAAATATTAGAACCGGTAACCAAGGTGGAATTCTTGTCGATGAACAAATGAGGACAAATATTCATAATATTTGGGCTGCCGGTGGCTGTGTAGAAATTAGGGATTTAGTTACTGGTAAACCTGATTATTTATCTCCTGGATCTTTATCTAATATAATGGGTAGAGTTGCAGCTGATTCTATCGCAGGAGAAAATAGCACATTTAAAGGTTCAGTGGGCTCATACTGTTTAACATTATTTAACAACAACATTTGTTCAGCGGGTCTAACTGAAAAGAGAGCTAAAGAACTTTGCTTTAAAACCAGCAGTGTTATAGGATTTATACCAGACAGAGCAGAGTATGATCCCGAGGGAAAAACGATTTTAGGAAAGCTTGTTTATGAAAAGCCAGGATTTAGGTTGTTAGGTCTGCAGTTAATCGGGGAAGGAGAAGTAACAAGATATATCGACACATTCTCTATTTTATTGTCACAAAAAAGAACTGTTCATGATTTATTTAGCCTTCAATATGGTTGCAATCCTGTCCATTCACCTTCAATTTCTCCTTTGAGTTATTTAGGATTTATGGCAACTAATCAAGAAATAGGTGGAGTAAAAAATATTAATCCTATTCTGGCTTCTTCATTTAATGGATTGTTTGTTGATGTCAGGGAGTTACCGGAAATTGAGTCTCTCCCATTTTCCGGAAAGTCAATTCATATGAAACTTTCAGAACTTCGAGAGAGGCTGAAGGATTTCGATTTGGATTATCCTATTATATTCTTCTGTCAAAAAGGTCCACGAGGATATGAAGCTGCTGGAACACTTGTGAATTATGGATATAAAAATGTCTCTTATTTAGGTGGCGGAAATCTGTTGTATAGCAATATAAGTAAATCGTGTTACGCTAAGAATCTTTCAGCCAAAGGCTGATCCGCCTCTGGCGGAAATCATAATCTTAATCCCAAAGGAATTGAGACAGGTGGATTTAAGGTAGATTAAGATTATGAGTAAGAGTAAGATTAAGAAAATAAGTTATGAGTACGGAAGTATCTAAATTAATTGTTATAGGAATAAATCATAAAACTTCAACTGTTGCGGAGAGGGAAAACTATCAAATCAATAGGAAAGAAATGCGATGTGCATTAAACTATATTAAGTCTTTCGATTATGTGGAAGGTATAGTAATAGTTTCAACATGTAACAGGCTGGAGTTTTATTTAGTAATTAAACCTGATACAGATCCTTTTTTTATTATTAATGACTTCTATTGTAAGTGTAAAAACACTGAAGCTTTAATAAATAAAAAATTTTTTTATTTATATGATGGAATTAAAGCAGCTGAACATCTCTTTAAGGTGGCTGCCGGTTTGGATTCAATGTTAATTGGTGAGTATCAAATATTAAATCAATTAAAAGATGCATATAGTATTGCATGTTCTGAAAAAACAACTGACAAAATTTTGCATAAATTATTTCACAATGCTTTTCGGGTGAGTAAAGCTGTTAGAACTAAAACAAGAATTGGTTCTTGTAACCAAACCTTAAGTGGTGTAGCATTTAAAATAATAAAAGAAAAGCTAAAGAAAGAAGATGTAATAACTATTGTAGGTGTAAATCAGAACACAAAAATTATTGCTGAGAAGCTAAATAGAGCAGGATTTTCACATCTACTGTTTGTAAACAGAACACTTTACAAAGCTGAAGAATTAGCCGACAAATATAAAGGAGTTGCCTTTGGCCTGGATTATATTGAAGAACCCCTAATAAGCTCAAAGTGTATATTTAGTTGTACGGGTGCGCCTGGATTTATAATTAACGCCAGCCTTATTAATGAAATTTACTTAAAAAATAAGCTTCCAAAACTAATAATTGATATGGCTGTTCCTCGTGATATTAATGCTACAGGACTCATAAAAGATATCGAAGTAATTAATATTGAAGGGTTAAAAAAGTTTTTGGAGACAGAGAGAAAAGAAGTTGCATTAGATTTAACTGAAGCCGAAAAAATTATTTCCAATGAAGCTAATATCTTTGAGGCATGGAATGAATTCCAATTGGATGAGAATCTATGTCAGTTCCAGGAAAAAATCGAAACAATCCGTTTACAGTTTATAGAGGAAACAAGACTGCAAATATCTGAAGACGAGATTGAATTATTAGATAAATTTTCGCGTTCATTAGTTCATAGGATGAAATCAATAATAATCCAGGCAATAAAAACAACTTCAATAGATACCGAATTAAATAAAGGATCATAATAATTCCGAGAGGCTTTATGAATATTATAACAATTTCAAGAGGTTCTTTAAGTGCAACGGAAATTCTTGCCAGAAAAGTTTCCGAAAAGCTTAATTGTTCTATTGTCACCAGGGAAGACGTTATTAAAGCTGCTGAAAAATATGGAATAAAAGAAACAGGGTTAGGAGATTTATCTTTTATTGAAAAATCCCCGACAATATGGGATAAAATGAGTGATAGGAAAAAACATTATCTATCATGTTTTCAAACTGCGCTTTTAGATTTTGCTCTTGAAGGAAGTATAATCTACCATGGTCATCTTGCACAATTCCTTCTTGGTGACGTACCGTTTGTATTGCGTATTTTGCTGTCAGCACCAAAAGAATTTAGAATAAAAACCTTGATGAAAGAGGGGGGGAAGACGAGGGAACATGTTATATCTTACATAAAATTAATTGATGAAAGAAGACAAGAATGGTCTCATTATCTATACGGTGTTGACTGGAAAAATCCTTCATACTATGATATAGTTTTTAATCTGGAGAGAATCAATATAGATCTAGCAGCAGAATTGGTTTCTAATACTGCGGCTCAAAAAGAATTTCAATCCAGCCCGGAATCGTTGAAGATTATAGAGAACCTGCATCTTGCAGCTAAAGCAAGAGTTTATTTACAGCAGTCTCCACGAACAAAAGGAAGTGAAGTTGAAATAGAAGCTGATGTTGATTCCGGTTCATTGATAGTTAAAGGAAATACTCCAAGGGTAGGTTCAAGAATGTGGGAAAGCGATATTAAAAATGTTTTGTCAAAAGTTGAGGGTGTAAAAAATATTAAAGTTATAAAATCAATTGTGGGGTATTACGAGTAAAAGATTTTGATACTCGATACTCGATTCTGGATGCTGGATAAAAGATATTGAGTATCAAGTATCGAGAATCGAGTATCAAGTACCGAGTATCGAAATAGAATTTACAAACAATCTTTATATGGAATAAATCATGACAAAAAATGAAATGAAATCAGATATATTAATAATCGGCGCCGGCATTGCTGGAATTACCGCTGCAGTTGAAGCTGCAGAAACAGGAATGAATGTAATTCTAATTGAAAAAAAACCTTATATAGGCGGTAAGGTTACGCAGTTTAGTAAATATTTTCCAAAGTTGTGCCCACCTGCCTGCGGATTGGAAATTAATATCCGGAGACTCCGTACTAATCCCTTAATTAAACTTTTTACTTTAGCTGAAGTTACCAATGTAGTGAATGAATCAGGTAAATATAAAGTGGATATAAAATTAATACCCAGATATATTAACAATCAATGCACCTCATGTGGAGATTGTGTAAAAGTCTGTCCCGAAAAAAGGAAAAATGATTTTAATTATGGTATGGATGAGATTGCAGCTATCTATATCCCTTATGAAAATGCTTATCCTCAAAAATATATTATTGATAAAGAAACATGTAAAGGAAGCAGTTGTAATAAATGTGTTGAAGTTTGCAAATATAAAGCAATAGATCTGGATGAACCGGAAAGAGTTCTTTCTATTGAGGTAAGTTCTATTATTTGGGCTGCCGGTTGGGAGCCTTACGATGCTCAAAAGCTGGATGTTTTAGGATTTGGAAAATTTCCCGATGTAATTACAAATGTTATGATGGAAAGACTTGCCGCTGCCGACGGACCTACGAAAGGACAAATTTTGAGACCATCTACTAAGGAGAAAGTTAATAGTGTTGCATTTGTTCAATGTGCAGGTTCACGAGATGAAAATCATCTTGAATATTGTTCATCAGTTTGTTGTATGGCTTCACTCAAGCAAACAAGATATATCAGGGAACAGAATCCAGATGCCGAAATTCATGTCCATTATATTGATGTTCGTTCAAATGGTTTGCTCGAGGATTTCTATCGGAGTGTTCAAGGTGATGATAAAGTCTATTTTCATAGGGGTAAAGTAGGTAAAGTATCAAAGAATAATTCAGGAAAATTAGTTGTCGAAGCAGAGGATTCATTAACGGGTAAATTAATGCAGAATGAAGTTGAGCTTGTTATTCTAGCTACCGGGATGAAGCCGGCTACTAAAAATTTACCAGTTGATAATTCGGTAATTGATACGAATGGTTTTTTACATTTTAACGGGAATGGAACGAATAATCAATCCTGGCAGGCAGGCTGCGGTGTTATCACTGAACCGAAAGACGTTGCATCAACTGTTCAAGAAGCAACGGGTTCTGTGTTAAAAGCTATCCAAACAATTAAAAGGAATTAATATTATGGCAATAGAAACAAAAGTCGGAGTTTATTTATGTACCGGTTGTGGAATAGGTGAAAGTATAAATTGTGATCAGTTAGTTCAGGTTGCATCAAAAGAGAATAAAGTACCCGTTTGTAAAGTTAGTCCATGGCTATGTAGCGAAGAAAATGAAGATATGATAAAAAAAGATATTGAAAGTGAAAATTTAAACCGGGTTATAATTGGTGCTTGTTCGCAGAGATTTTTATCTGATGTTTTCAAATTTGATTCAAAGGTTTTTGTTGACCGTGTAAATTTAAGAGAGAACGTTGCCTGGACTCATAAGCCTAACGACGAAGATACACAAATGCTTGCGGAAGATTATCTCAGGATGGGAATAGCAAAAGTTAGGAACTGCGAGCCGCCGGAGCCTTTCAAAAAAGATATTAATGAAACTATACTGGTTGTTGGCGGCGGTGTTTCCGGGATGACTTCTGCTTTTGCAGCAGCGAATGCAGGATTTCCGGTTGTATTAACTGAAAAAGAAAACCGGCTTGGCGGATGGATGAATAAATTATATAAAATCGCACCAACTCATCCACCTTACCTGGAACCTGAACTTCCCGACATTTATGAATTAATTTCCGAAGTGGAATCTCATGAAAAAATAAAAGTATTTAAATCATGCTTGATAGATAAAATTTCAGGTGAACCGGGTAATTTTATTGTTTCATTAAAAGTAAATAATTCACTTGATGAAACCCTAACAGTTGGTTCAATAATTCAAGCTACAGGTGCAAAAGAATATGATCCTAATAGGCTTGGTGAATTAGGTTACGGAAAATTTGATAATGTCATAACAAGTATGCAACTAGAAAAAAGTTTTCTGCCAGAGACTGATAAAGAAAGCAAAAATATTTTTAATGGTAATCAACCTAAAAGCATAACATTTATACAATGTGCTGGTTCACGCGATGAAAAACATCTACCGTATTGTTCATCTGAGTGCTGCTCAACATCTTTAAAGCAGGCATTGTATATCAGGGAAAAATTTCCGGATGCTTTAATATATATTATTTACAGGGATATGCGAACTCCTGCACAGCATGAATTGTTTTATAAAAGAGTTCAAAATGAAGATAATGTTTTTTTCACAAAAGGTGATGTTGTTAATGTAAATAAATCTGAAACTGGATCTATATTAATTGATATTGATAATTCTCTTTTGGGCGATAAAATTCAAATAGAATCTGATGTTGTAGTTTTAGCAACCGGAATTGTTCCTTCAACTTTAGTGGAGAATATTGAAACTGAAGTTCTGGAATCTAAAGAAGAAAGCAAAACACTTGATGGAAAAAAGGTTGCCGCATCTGCTGAAATAGGAGCAAAGATTTTGAATCTATCTTACAGGCAAGGAACGGATTTGCCGACTTTAAAATATGGTTTCCCTGATTCTCATTATATTTGTTTCCCTTATGAAACAAGGAGGACTGGTATTTATGCTGCAGGTTCCGTAAGATCTCCTATGGATATTTCGATGAGTAAAATAGATGCTTATGGTGCAGCATTAAAGGCTATTCAAGTAATTCATACTGCAAAAGAAGGCAAAGCAGTTCACCCAAGATCAGGTGATCAATCTTATCCTGATTTCTTCCTCCAGCGATGCACTCAATGCAAGAGATGTACTGAAGAGTGTCCCTTTGGAACATTGGATGAAGATGTAAAGGGTACTCCATTACCGAATCTTACTAGATGCCGCAGATGTGGTATATGCCTTGGTGCATGTCCCGAGAGAATTATCTCATTTAAGGATTATTCAATTAATATTGTTTCATCAATGATAAAGGCAATAGAAATTCCTGATGAATTTGAAGAAAAGCCTCGAATACTTGCATTCCTTTGTGAAAATGACGCCTATCCTTCATTGGATATTGCCGGAAGGAATAGGCTTCAATATGATCCGAATATCAGGGTAATTCCTGTTAGATGTCTTGGTTCGGTTAATACTGTATGGATTGCCGATGCACTTTCAAGAGGATTTGACGGTATTTTGTTAATCGGATGCAAATATGGTGATGATTACCAGTGTCATTTTATTAGAGGGAGTGAACTCGCAAATAAAAGAATGGAAAATGTTCAGGAAAAATTAAAACAGCTTGTTCTTGAACCTGAAAGAGTTAAGCTTCTTACACTCTCAATAGATGAGTATGAAAAAATTCCTAAAATATTTAATGAATTTGTTGAAGAAATTGCAGAAATCGGATTCAATCCGTATAAAGGTATGTAACAATCAAAAGACTCTTAATCTTACTCCTAATCTTAATCCTAATCAGAGTAAAGCTAAGAATATGATTTCCGCCGGAGGCGGATCAGCCCTTGGCTGAAAGATTAAGAAATCATTTAATGAATTGAACAACAAACCGATTACAGAATCTATAAACGCGTTGATTTTACTTAGCTATAACTATAAGTTTTTAATTGAAATTATTCCAGTTTGTTCTGAATAATAGTTTATATATTGTGGATAACATCTATTAAAAGGGAGATGAAATTGCCTGTTCTGATTGGGGAAAAATTTATGGTATGTCAGGGAAAATCTTTTAAGGAGCAGGCATTTTCATTGTTTATCCATCGAAATGGAAGTAGAACAATTCTTCAATTTAAAAAAGACAAACCTAAAATTTTTTAACGGAAGGAATTTTTATGTCAAAATCTATTTTGATAAGACCGCATGGAAGTGATGAATTAAAGACTCTTCTTCTTTGTGGAACAGAAAAAGAAGAGGAATTTAAAAAGGCAAACGGATTAAAAAAAATTCGTTTGACCAGCCGTGAAACAGGGGATTTAATAATGCTTGGTATCGGAGGATTCACACCTTTAGATGGTTTCATGGGACACGATGATTGGAAAGGTGTTTGTAAAGATTTGAAAATGTCTAACGGTTTATTCTGGCCTATTCCAATTACATTATCTGTTTCCGATGATGTAGCAAAATCTTTAAAGAGTGGTGATGAGATAACTTTAGTTAGCGATGAGACTAACGAAATTATGGCTACTATGAAGGTTACCGACAAATACAAAATCGATAAAGATTTTGAATGCAAACAGGTATTTACTACAAACGACCCGGAGCATCCCGGTGTTAAAATGGTAATGGAGCAGCTGGAATGGAATATAGCGGGTCCTGTAAAAGTTCTTTCGGAAAGTTATTTTCCCAAAGAATTTGGTGGATTATATCAAAGACCGGAAGAGAGCAGAAAAATATTTTCTGAAAAAGGGTGGAGAACCATATCTGCATTGCAGCTTCGAAATCCGATGCACCGCTCTCATGAATTTCTTGCTAAGATTGCTCTTGAAGTGACTGATGGATTATATATTCATCAGCTGGTTGGAAAACTTAAACCAGGTGATATTCCTGCCGAAGTAAGAGCTAAATGCATTGATGTTCTTGTTGAAAACTATTTCATAAAAGATTCTGTAGTATGTGGTGGTTATCCTCTTGATATGAGATATGCCGGACCAAGAGAAGCTTTATTGCATGGTGTATTCAGGCAGAACTTCGGCTGTACTCATCTTATTGTTGGACGTGATCACGCGGGGGTTGGAAATTATTATGGACCGTTTGATGCACAAAAGATCTTTTTTGAAATACCTGAAGATGCTTTACTTCTAAAACCTCTTCCAATTGATTGGACATTCTGGTGCTTTAAATGCGGAGGAATGGCATCAATGAAAACATGTCCTCATAAAAAAGAAGACAGACTTTTCTTAAGTGGTACAGCTCTTCGAAAAGCTCTTTCAGAAGGCGGTGATGTACCTGCAGAATTTAGCCGACCCGAAGTTTTAGCAATACTTCGAGACTATTATTCAAAACTAGAAGAAAAAGTTGAAATTAAAATGCATCAGTTTGCAACCGGTGATATTAAAACTGGTGGTAAAAAATAATCAAATTAAATTGAAGACATTAAATACAATACTGTTATTTAATTAAACTAAAAGGAGATAAACTAATGCCAAGTTATGTAATTCCAGATAAATGCGATGGATGTAAAGCACTGGATAAAACAGCATGCCAGTACATCTGTCCTAATGATCTGATGGTGTTAAACAAGGATACAATGAAAGCATTTAACCAGGAACCTGAAATGTGCTGGGAATGCTACAATTGCGTAAAAATTTGCCCAAACCAGGCAATCGAAGTACGCGGCTATGCTGACTTTGTTCCTCTTGGAGCTACAGTTACACCAATGAGAAGCACTGATTCCATAATGTGGACAGTTAAATTCCGCAACGGTACTTTAAAGCGTTTCAAATTCCCAATTCGTACAAATGAAGAGGGTAAAGCAGTGCCTGACGGCGGGTGGAATACAAGCAATGATGACCTCAAGAGCCCTGTTCTTTTTACCGAGCCTGAATCTTTAGGTCTTCCTGAAGTAGTAACAATTAAGAATTAGGAGGAAGGAAAAATTATGGCAAATTTCAAAACTGAAGAAGTAAATACCGATCTATTGATAATCGGCGGCGGTATGGCAGCTTGCGGTGCTGCAGTTGAAGCTGCTCACTGGGCAAAAAAGCATGGTCTTAAAGTCACTATGGTGGATAAAGCTGCTGTTGATAGAAGCGGCGCAGTTGCTATGGGACTTTCGGCTATCAACCAATATGTTGGAATTAAAGATGGGAAAAATACAGTTGAGGATTATGTAAAATATGTTCGAAGTGATTTAATGGGGATTACACGTGAAGATTTAGTATATAACATTGCACGTCACGTTGATTCTACAGTGCATTTATTTGAAAAGTGGGGATTACCAATCTGGAAAGATGCCGATGGTAATTATGTGCATGAAGGAAGATGGCAATTGATGATTAACGGCGAGTCCTATAAAGTTATTGTTGCCGAAGCAGCCAAAAATGCAATTGGCTCTGAAAATATTTACGAGAGAGTCTTTGTAGTCGGACCAATTATGGATGGCGATGTTTGCGTTGGTGCAGTAGGATTCAGTGTCCGTGAAGAAAAATTTTATGTATTTAAAGCGAAAGCAGTATTAGTAGCTATGGGTGGAGCGGTTCATGTATTCAAACCCCGCTCTTCCGGTGAAGGACTTGGACGCGCATGGTATCCACCATGGAACTCCGGATCCAGTGCTTATTTTACTCTTAAAGCCGGTGCAGAAATGACATGCCAGGAAGTCCGGTTTATTCCTGTTAGATTTAAAGATGCTTATGGTCCTGTTGGTGCCTGGTTCTTATTGTTTAAATCGCGGGCAACCAATGGAGAAGGCGGTGATTATATGGTTGAAAATAAAGGTGAACTGGAAAACTGGGTTCCTTACGGAAAAGTAAAACCTGTTCCTGCAAACTTGCGTAACTGGCTTATGATGCTGGATGTTATGGATGGTAAAGGTCCAATTTACATGAGAACAGAAGAAGCAATTACAAAAATTGCTTCTGAATCTGGCGATGAAAAAGCTGCAAAGAAAAAACTAAAAGAATTAGAATCAGAAGCATGGGAAGATTTCCTTGATATGACTATTTCCCAAGCAATTCTTTGGGCAGGTACAAACACTGCTCCTGAAGAAAAACCTTCTGAAATTGCTGCTGCCGAACCTTACTTTATTGGTTCACATTCCGGTGCTTCCGGTGCCTGGGTTAGTGGTCCGAAAGACCTTGCTCCGAATGAATATTTCTGGGGATATCCTAATATGGCAACGGTAAAAGGCATCTTCTGTGCCGGTGATGCTTCCGGCGCATCGAGCCATAAGTTTTCATCCGGTTCGTGTACTGAAGGACGTATCGCTGCAAAAGCTGCTATAGATTATATTGTTGATAATCCAAATTCAATCAATTATAATCAAGCAGAAATTGACGCGATGAAGGAAGAGATACTAAAGCCGCTTGATCTATATAATCAATTCAGCAGCGGTTCAAGCGATCCTAATGTTAATCCTAATTATATTAAACCGAAGATGTTCATGTTCAGGCTGCAGAAAATTATGGATGAATATGCCGGCGGGGTATCTTCACAATTTAAAACAAGCAAAAGTCTTTTGGAAAAAGGACTCGATTTTCTTACATATTTGAAAGAAGATTCTCAAAAGTTGGCTGCAGCAGATCTTCATGAATTAATGAGATGCTGGGAAAATATTCATAGGATGTGGCAGGCTGAAGCTCACGTAAGAGCTATTTTATTCAGGGAAGAAACCAGGTGGCCTGGTTACTATTATCGTTCTGATAAACCTTCTATGGATGAAAAGGACTGGAAGGTATTTGTTAATATGAAATGGGATCCTAAGAGCGATAAGTGGGATGTCTTCTCAAGACCGATTATTTCGATTGTGAATTAGTTTTTATCCGGATTTAAAGGGAATTGTCTTATTGGATAATGCTAA
Source organism: uncultured Ignavibacteriaceae bacterium (assembly GCA_964448105.1). Lineage (GTDB taxonomy): Bacteria > Bacteroidota > Ignavibacteria > Ignavibacteriales > Ignavibacteriaceae > CAVQBP01. Next base: position 27 of record CAYUVK010000004.1, on the reverse strand, counting down.
AGTTCAAAAGGAATCCCGTTCATAGCG